>JALSMF010000393.1 GCA_026987795.1 Bacteroidales bacterium | reverse complement strand
TGAACCGGGAACTGATTAAAGCAATGAGCCACGACTTAAATTTTACCGTTATTGAAGCCGAAAACGGACAGCAAATACTTGAAATACTTGAACAGACAACTCCGAATATGATTCTTACAGATATCAGAATGCCTGTTCTTGACGGTTATGAAGCCGTAAAAATAATTAAGAAAAATAAACGTTATAAAAATATACCCGTAATAGCGCTTACTGCTTATGCCGTGGATAATGAAATACAAAAATACGGAAAAATATTTGACGACTACCTGACTAAACCTTTAACTAAAGATAAACTTTCGGATACAATCCGCAAATTTTTTCACTGATTATGAAAAAAATTATAACCCTTATTCTCCTGATTCTGATAATTAATACGATTGCAGAATCTCAAACCACTCAAATATTCAGAGATAATTTTAATGACAATTCTAATTTTTGGCCCGACGATCAATATACAAAAATAAAAAACGGTTTTCTGACTGCATCCTGCGGAGCCGATTATATATTCAGAATGAGCTTTAAAGAAATCGTTTTCAATGAGAAAAAAGATTTTTACATAGAAACAAAAATAAAACAAATTTCCGGCACGGAAAAAAAGGCATACGGTATTGTTTGGGGAACATCCTCCTGGAAAAACAGTCTTATATTTGATATTGCCTCAGAAGGTTGGTTCAGGATATACGGTTACAAAAATTCTAAACTTTTCTATATTAAAAAAGCAAGTTGGCGAAAAGATATTATTAAGCCTAAAAATATTTTTAACACTCTGGCAATTAAAAAAGTCGGTAATAATTTAAACTTTTACATTAACGGCAAAAAAGTATTTACATCAGGAACTTATGCATTTTCAGGATACTATACAGGAGTTGTTGCAGGACAAGACACAAAAATAGCTGCTGACTATTTTCTGATTAAAGCCGAAAAACGACAAATAAACCTTTTAAGTAATCAAATTTCAAAATTTACGAAAGAAAATATGGGATTAAATATAAATTCTCCATATTCGGAAATAGCACCTGTTATATCTCCTGACGGAAAAACATTATACGTAGCAAGAGCAAACCACCCGCGAAATATAAAACCTGTAAACAAATATGATATTTGGTATTCCGAACTTCAGCCCGACGGGCGGTGGTCCAAGCTTAAACACGCTCCGAAACCGTTGAATAACTCCGGAGATAATGTTGTTATTTCTGTTTCTCCGGATAACAATACATTGTTTTTAGAGACACTTTACAATCCTGACGGAAGTTTCAAAAGCGACCAAGGTATTTCCGTATCATACAGAACTGCAACAGGATGGACTGTCCCGAGAGAAATAAAAATCAAAAATTATTATAACAGAAATATATACGAAAGTTTTGCCTTTTCGCCCGGAAACGAAGTATTGGTAATGTCTGTCGAAAGAGATGATTCATTCGGTGAAAAAGATATGTATGTCAGTTTTCTGCAGCCCGACGGTTCATACAGCGAACCCAAAAATATGGGACCTGTTTTAAACAGCTATCTCGGAGAAGGAACACCGTATATTGCTCCCGATAATAAAACTCTTTATTTTTATTCGTTTACAGAACCGGGCTACGGCGATGCCGATATTTTTGTCTCAAAACGACTTGATGACACCTGGACAAAATGGAGTAAACCCAAAAACCTCGGTAAAAAAATTAATTCCTCTAAATGGGATGTTTATTACACGGTTTCTGCAAAAGGTGATTATGCTTATTTAGTTTCTTCCGAAACATCTTTCGGAAATGAAGATATTTTCAGAATAAAACTGAGAGATATAGAAAAGCCGGACCCCGTAGTTTTAATATACGGGAAGGTATTTGATGCAAAAACTGAAAAACCGATAAGTGCCAAAGTTATATATGAAAATTCAGAAACCGGAAAAATTGAGGGCGAAGCACGAAGCAACCCTAAAAACGGAGTTTATAAGGTTATTTTACCTTACGGAGTAAAATATAACGTAAGAGCAGAAAAAGAAGGGTATTTCGCAATTAATGAAATGATAGATATCCGAAAAACAAAATCATATAAAGAATTGAAAAAGGATTTATTTATGAATCCTCTCATTAAAGAAGAGCCTATAGTTCTGCACAATGTTCATTTTTACTCTACTAAAGCCGTTTTATTACCCTCGTCTTATGAAGAACTAAACCGCTTGGTTAAACTTATGAAAAAAAATAAGGATATGAAAGTTGAAATAATAGGTCATACAGAATCTACCCCCGGATATGAAAAACAACTTATGAAACTTTCAAGGCAAAGAGCCGAAGCCGTAAAAAAATATATGATTTTGAAAGGAATTACCGGCGAAAGAATTAAAACGAGAGCTTTCGGCGGAACAAAGCCCCTTGCAGATAACTCAACAGAAAGCGGAAGAAAGAAAAACAGACGTGTAGAATTCAGAATAATAAGCAAATAAAAAAACAGCCCCTTTAAACAGGAGCTGTTAACATTGAAATTAATTAACCTGAAATTCTTTTTTGATTTCTTTTTAAAATATTTTCCAGAGTCTCGCTCGGATTTTTAAACTTGCCTGCAAAAATCATTGCTGCAATAATATAAGGTTTCCATCCGGCTTCTTTATAAGTTTCAATTCTGTATCGTTCAAAAATTTCGTTCGTAACTTCTCCGTTTTCACAATTCAATCCTGAAATATCGGCAGGCAGAGGGTGCATATAAAGTGCATTTTTATTTTTGGTAAGGTTTACCATATCTTCGTTTACTTCCCAGCTTTTATGTTTTGCATTTTCGGCAAGAGCCTGTTGTTCAAGCTCTTTTAATCCGCTGTGGTCGTTGTTACGAAGAAGTTCTGTTCTTTTACCCATAACCCAATACGGTGCCCAGCTTTTGGGATAAATAATATCGGCATCTTTAAAAGCATGATTCATTGAATCAGTAATTTCAAAACTTCCGCCGTTTTCTTTTGCTTGTTTTGCGGCAATTTTTTCAACTTCGGGTATTAAGTTATAGTTTTCGGGATATGCCAATGAAACATTCATTCCGAAACGGGTCATTAAGCCGATAATTCCTTGCGGAACCGATAAGGGTTTTCCGTAACTCGGAGAATAAGCCCAAGTAACTGCAATTTTTTTACCTTTAAGTTTATCAAGACCTCCGAAATGCTTTATAAGATGTTGCAAATCTGCCATTGATTGGGTAGGGTGGTCTACATCGCTTTGCAGGTTTACGATAGTCGGTCGCGAAGGTAAAACACCTTGATTATAACCGTCTGTTAAAGCATCACCGAATTCACGCATATACGCCTCGCCCGCTCCGAGATACATATCATCTCTTATTCCGACGGCTTCCGTAAGAAACGAAATCATATTAGCAGTTTCTCTAACCGTTTCACCGTGTGCTATTTGTGCTTTTTTCTCGTCTAAATCCTGAACTGACAAACCGAGTAAACTTGCTGCAGATGAATAAGAAAAGCGTGTCCTTGTTGAATTATCTCTGAAAAGCGAGACCGCCAAACCGCTGTCGAATACTTTCGGCGAAATATTGTTATCTCGCATTTCTTTCAGGGTTTCGGCAATTAATAATATCTGCTTTAAATCGTTTTCCGATTTTTCCCAAGTAAGTAAAAAGTCTTTATCAAAAAGGTTTGCAGCGTTTAATTCTGAAATTTTACGGATTAAATTTTGTATGTTTTTCATATAATTTATTTTTTAACATTTTAAAATTAATTAAACAGTTTATGTCCGAAAAGTCTTTGTGTGTATTTTTAATAAAATGCGAAAAGATAAATATTTGCAAATCTATTAGTTACGTATACACCCCGAGACTTTAATTTCAAATAAAATAAGCAAAAGCAGCATAAAAAGCACTTGCTTTTACAAGGTGTTCAATCGGCACTTTTTCGTTAGGTGCATGTGCCATTACCTCGTTTCCGGGACCGAGCCCGATAACCGGAACGCCGTGTTTACCCCTTATGGTAACTCCGTTTGTAGAGAAAGTCCATTTATCAATCTTCGGAGCTTTATTCCATAATGCTTCAAATGTTTTTTTGCCGGTTTGCACCAAAGGATGGTCTTCTTCCAGTTTCCAGGTGGGGAAATATTTTTCCATTCCGTAAGTTAAGCCCGTCCATGCAGTTTCTTCGTAATAAGGTACTTCAACAATGCCGCCGAGGGGTTTGGCTATTTTTTCAATTTCGGCAACGGCACTTTCTTTGGTCTCGCCCCATGTTAAACGACGGTCAAGATACAATTCTGCATAATCGGCAACGGCGCAAAGCGACGGACTTCCGGATTTGAATTGACTGATGGTTACGGAACCTTTTCCGAGAAACTCATCGGAAGCTAAATTTTCATGTAATTTTTCTATTTCCAGAGCGGCTTTTGATGCTTTATAGATGGCATTATCGCCTCTTTCAGGTGCCGAGCCGTGCGATGATATACCGTTAAATTTTACGGTCATTTCCATACGTCCTCTGTGCCCTCTGTAAATGTTTAAGTTTGTAGGTTCTGTGCTGATAACAAAATCGGGTTTTATTTTTTCTTCTTCAATGATATAATTCCAGCATAAACCGTCACAATCTTCTTCCATTACGGTTCCCGTAAAATAAATTGTTAAATCGCGGTCAAATCCGAGTTCTTTAAGAATACGACCTGCTGTTACAAAAGATGCGGCACCGCCTTCTTGGTCAACAGTTCCTCTTCCGTGAACGTATCCGTCTTTTATTTCTCCGGAAAGCCAGTCAAAAGACCAATTTTCAGGATTTCCTTGTCCTACGGTATCCATATGTGCATCAATTGCCAATATTTTTTTACCGTTTCCGATACGACCGATTACATTTCCCAAGCCGTCAATTTTTACTTCGTCAAAACCGGCTTCTTCCATCTGTCTTTTCAATTCTTTTTGCACAAGTTCTTCGCCCATGCTTTCGGATTGAAGTTTTACGATTTTTGATAAATTTTCTGCCGTATAATCTCTGTATTTCTCGGCTAATTCATTGATTTTATTAATATAGTCTTCCATAAATATGACTTTTATGTATTTTGTAAAAATATTTTTTCAAAAAAAAAAGGGTTGCAAATTTAATAATCTTTACGGAATTACATATTTTTTATTTTAATCTTATTAATATGTTATTGGTCATAAGTTTTATGTTATTTAGACTTTTATAATTACTGAAATCATATTTTTTCGTTTATTTGTATAAACATTAAAAATCATAAATATCATGAAAAAACTTAATTTATTACTGTTATTAACATTATTTGCAGGAGTGTTTGTCTTTACAGGCTGCAAAGAAGAAAAAAAAGAAGAAATTGTGAGAGCAAAAAAAATACCGTTGGAAGATTTTTTTAAGAACCCGGAAAAAACATCCTATCAAATTTCGCCTGACGGAAAGTATTTTTCTTATATGGCACCGTATGAAAGCAGAATGAATATTTTTATTCAAAAAAGAGGACAGGATTCGGTTATTCGTCTGACAAGTGAAAAGGACAGGAATATTGCCGGTTATTATTGGCCTAATAATGAGCAGATTTTATATTTGAAAGATAACGGCGGTGATGAAAATTATAAAATTTATCTTGTAAACATAAACGGTGAAGACCCTAAATGTTTAACAGATTTTGACGGTGTAAGGTCAATGATTATAAATGATTTGCCGGATTTTCCGGATATGGTTATAATAGCAATGAATAAAAGAAACCCTCAGGTTTTTGACCCTTACAGGTTAAATTTAACTGACGGAAGTATGGAAATGCTTGCAGAAAATCCCGGCAATATACGAAGTTGGTTATTTGACCACGAAGGTAAATTAAGGGCGGCAACGGCTATTACAGACGGTGTTAATACCTCAGTATTATACAGAGAAACCGAAAAAGACCCGTGGAAAACCATCATAACAACAAATTTTAAAGAAGGTTTCAGTCCGTATTTTTTTACTTTTGATAATAAAAATTTAATAGGGGCTTCAAACATAGGAAGAGATAAAAAAGCGATTGTAATTTTTAATACGGACGAAGGTAAAGAAGATACAGTTTTATATGAAAATCCGGATTTTGACGTAACCGGTATTTCGTATTCCAAAAAGAGAAAAGTGTTGACTTCTGCTTCTTATACATCTTGGAAAAGAGAACGTCATTTTTTTGATAAAGAAACTGAAGATATTTATAAATTTTTGGAAGACACATTAAAAGGTTACGAAATTGCAATTACCGGAGAAAATAAAGATGAAAATATTTTTATTGTAAGAACATACAGCGATAAATCTCTCGGAGCTTATTATATTTATGATAAAAATAACGAGAAGGTTGAAAAAATTGCTGATGTAAGTCCGTGGTTAGATGAGAAAGAAATGGCAAATCAACTGCCGATTGAATACAAGTCAAGAGACGGATTGACAATACACGGTTATTTAACTTTGCCGAAAGGCTATACTATTGAGACAGCTGAAAATCTTCCGGTAGTTGTTAATCCTCACGGCGGTCCTTGGGCAAGAGACAGTTGGGGGTTTAATCCCGAATTGCAATTTTTGGCAAACAGGGGCTTTGCCGTATTACAGATGAATTTCAGAGGTTCGACAGGTTACGGAAGAAAATTTTGGGAAATGTCTTTCAAAAAATGGGGACAGGAAATGCAGGATGATGTTACGGACGGAACAAAATGGCTTATAGAAAAAGGAATTGCAGACCCGAATAAAATTGCAATATACGGCGGCAGCTACGGAGGTTATGCAACATTGACGGGCTTGGTAAAAGAACCGGATTTATATGCTGCCGGCGTTGATTATGTAGGTGTTTCAAATTTGTTTACTTTTATGAAAACAATACCTCCGTATTGGAAGCCTATGCTTGATATGATGTATGAAATGGTCGGTAACCCGAAAAATGAACAGGACAGTATTATGATGAGAGAGAACTCTCCTGTTTTTCATGTCGATAAAATTAAAGCTCCTTTATTTATAGCTCAAGGAGCAAATGATCCGAGAGTAAATAAAGATGAATCTGACCAAATGGTAAAAGCAATGAAAGACAGAGGCGTTGAGGTTGAATATATGGTTAAAGACAATGAAGGACACGGTTTCAGAAACGAAGAAAACCGTTTTGATTTTTACAGAGCTATGGAGAAGTTTTTGTCAAAACATTTGCTGAAAGAAAGTATCTGATTATAAGAATTTTAAATGCAGTTGATAAAAGACCTTCGTATTTTCGAGGGTCTTTTTTGTATTAACTTTGCAAGTTTATTATTTTATTTTATTTTTGAGAGCATAAAATTGTAAATGGTGCTGTATAAATCAATATTTAAAAGAAAGGGAAAAAAAATTGCGGTATTAATTGATCCCGGCAAGCTTAGTGTTAATTCTCTGAAAAAAGTCGTAAAAGCATCGCAAAGCGGTAATGTAGATTTTTTTCTTGCAGGAGGGAGCATAATTTCTCAAAATATTGATTTTACGATAGATGTTATAAGAGATAATTCTGACTTACCCGTAGTATTATTTCCCGGAAGTATTTATCAATTATCAGAAAAGGCAGATGCAATTCTTTTATTATCATTGATTTCGGGAAGGAACCCGGATTTTTTAATCGGGAATCATGTTATAGCGGCACCTTTTCTTAAAAAAAGTTCTCTTGAGGTTATATCTTCAGGATATATTTTGATTGACGGCGGCAATAAAACTTCTGTAGAATATATGAGTAATACAAAGCCTGTTCCTTCTGATAAATCTGATATTGTTACGGCAACGGCGATTGCCGGAGAAATGTTGGGTCTGTCTTCAATTTATCTGGAAGCCGGCAGCGGTGCAAAGTTTCCCGTTAAGGAGAATCTTATTTCTGACGTTAAAAGGAATACGGATATACCTTTAATTGTCGGAGGCGGAATAAGGGATACGGAGACTTTAGAAAGGATATGCAGAGCAGGGGCTGATATTACGGTAGCAGGAACAGTATTTGAGAACAATGTTGAACTTATTAGACGGTTTTCAGATATTGTTCATGGTTTTTAATCATCAAAATCAAAACTGAACTTTTCGTATTCTTCAACTTCAAAGACTTCCGTAACAAACGGAACCTGAGAAATAAGATTTAATTCTATTCCGGTATTTTCAATCAGTTCGTCATTTTCTTCGTATTGCCAAACTAAAAGAACGTTATGTCCTTTCAGGTAGTTTTTTTCAAGTATGCGTATAATTTTTGAAATTTGTATCAGCGATGAGGAGTTGAGATAGTCAAAATTCAGAACAAGTTGGGTTTCTTCATTCGGTTCTTTAAAATATTCCGCAAGCCACTCGTTCAGAGGGGTGTAAAATTCAATAGCATTTTCAGATATAGACCTGCCTCTTATTTTAAAGACATTATTTTCCTTGTCAAATATTACTTCGGGTGTTTTTACGGAGGCCTCGATTATAACAGGTTCGGGCATTTTATGTTGTTTTTGGTTGTTGCCGTTCTCAAAACTCTTCTGCAGGGTATTCTTTAATTTCAAAATCTAATTTTGAAACTAATTTTATTTCATCTCCTCGTTCTTTCGACATTTCATCACCTGCTTCATACATCCACGAAACTTTTACTTTTTTTCCCGTTTCGGGTATTTTTTCCAAAAGCATAATAATCTCCATTATTTGTCTGGCTGATGAAGAGTTAAAATACTCTAAGTCAATTATAAAATCGGTGCTGTTGAGAGGCGATTTTATATATTCCTCCAGCCATGCATACACGGGCGAATAAAATTCTTTCGGGTCTTCAACAATTGAGCGTCCGGATATTTTAAATGTTGCATTATCTTTGTTTAAAATAATCTCGGGACTGTTTTTTGTTTTTTCTAAGTTTATCGGTTCTAACATAATTAAAATTTAACTGTTAAAGAAAAGAAAGAAAAAGCGTCATTTACTTTAATAAATTCATAGTTTATTTTGTCATCAGTTTCTCTTGCAAGGTCAATAAGTCCTAAACCTGCACTCCCTGATTTTGTGGTTTTTCCTTCTCGCAGATATTTTCTGTACATTTC
>JALSMF010000392.1 GCA_026987795.1 Bacteroidales bacterium | reverse complement strand
CCCCAAAATCTAAGCCTGTCCATTCATTTATGCTGAAACTTAAGGTTCTGAAAACAGAAAACGGGTCAGTTATATTATAATTAATCCAGGAAAACTGAAATATTGAATTTGCACCTCTTAAATATCCGATATCGTTAAGTTCAAAACCCGGAGAACGCCAAGCTGTGTTTATACCGTAACTTAAACCTTTAGGACTTTGTTTTGCCGCTCTTATATTGCCGCCCCAGCCGGCAAGCCGGGTAAGCGTGCTGTCATAAATTAAATAATCAGCATCCGGTCTTTGAAAATATCTGCGGGGCGATAATTGTTGGTCGGATATTGCAGAAGTGCTTCCTTTTAAATAACTTCCGACAACTTTAACAGACAAAATGTATTTTTTATCCTTAAAAAACTGCATAAAATCCAAACCTCCCGTATAAGCATTTTTATTTAAAAAGTCGAAATGCTCTTCATCCGTAAATCTGTTAACGGAAGTTACCATTCCTCCTACTATCGTATTCCCGTCATTTAAGTCTTTTTGAAGTCTGCCCGTAAAGTAATTTGTATAGGGTTCAACCGATATTTTTTTTCTTTTTCCGAAACTGTCAATTTCCGCAAACATCTTATCCGTAAAACTTTCAACAATTCCTATCGATAATCCGTTTTTTGTTTTTCCGGTTAATTTTACGGCTCCTAATATCCTTGTGTTTTCAGGAATATCAACATATTCTCCTGCTGACAAATCGTTGTAAGCGTAATACTGCGGTTTTCTGCCTATTCTCCTGGAATAAAATAAATTGTCGCGAGCCCAAGGACTGCCTCCGGGAGTTATCTGATAATCGGTAATGTTTTTTCCTTCAATAAAAAACGGTCTTTTCTCCGAAAAGAAAGTTTCAAAAACCGTTAAATTAATTTCTGACGGGTCGGCTTCTACCTGCCCGAAATCCGGATTTACCGCAATATTTAAGGTAATATCATTGGTTATTCCTATTTTCCCGTCTATGCCTCCGCTGTATGATACGTCATTTCCGTCAGCAAACGGATTCCCTTCTTCTTTCTCATATTTATTATACTTTAATGAAGCATACGGAGCAATTTCTATCTGTCTTTTGGGTTCTAAATTTGTCAGCCCCTCCAATGTTCCGAAACGACTTACCCAGCCGGATTTTTCTTTTGATACAAACTGCCATATATCCCATTCATTTTCTCTGAAAATGTACCTCCCTATTTGCAGCCCCCATATTTGATGTTCTTTTTTGCTGAAACGTAATTGACTTAAAGGAATCTTCATTTCTGCATACCATCCCCTGTTGTCCTTTCTTGTTTTGACCTCCCAAAGAGGGTCCCATGTCGGGTCATCGTTACTCATATCATCGTTTGAGGTTACGGCATCATTTCTTACACCCGCCGCATTAACCGCAAAAACAAAAGCTGTCTTTTTATCGTAATAGCTGTCAAACTGGACAACGACCATATCTCCCTCCCACTTGTCCCTTCTGCTCATTCTTCTTTCTATTTTTTCAGGTTCGTTGTCATAAGCAAATATTGCCACATAAATATTGTTGTCGTCATAGGTAATTTTAAACTCGGTTTCTTGACTTGGTTCGGCTTTCTCTACAGGCTCAAACTGAACAAAATTTTTTCCTGTATTTGCCGATTTCCATACATCTTCGTCAAAAACACCGTCTATTTTTATTTTTTGTCCGCCTGTTTTTTGTGCACGATATGATTTTACCTGAGAGTTTCCGGATAAAAATGCAAGCAGCAGCAATATTAATATCAAAGGTTTCCTCATATTAACTGTCTTGATATTTAATCTTAAATTTAAAATTCATAAATTTTACAAATATTGTGTTTTATCCTAATTTCTTTACAGTTTTTTGTCATAATACATTTTATATCTGACAAACTGCATTTTTTAATTTACTATTGCAGTTAATCTGTTGTAAGTTATTGTTTATAGTAAATAGTCCGCTAATTAAGAATTTAGTATATTTTTGTGATAAAAATATATTCAGTCACCAATTTTTATGCTAAACAAAACAAGAAATATCAGAAACATTAACTATAAAAGAATCGGCTATCATATTCTTTTTTGGGTTGTTTTAAGCGTATTTTATGATTCGATAATTTCATTCATAGGCAACAAGTCTTTTATTGATACTCTCATACATGACTTACTCTATTTCTTCCCTACAGATATACTCGGAGTTTATTTTACCATATACTTTTTGATTCCGCGATTTTTGTTAAAGAAAAAATACAGACGTTTTATTCTATTCTTTTTTGCTTTTTTTATTTTTTTGATGCTTGCCGTTACTATGCCTCTTCAGTATTTCGGGATGTATGCCGAACATACGAAAACAGGTACGCCTGTTCCTTCATTTTTAGAATACACGGAAAAAAACCTGCTTATAGCTATGACCGTGAAGTTAATGATAATAGGTATTGCAACAACCATAAAGCTTGCAAAAGTTTGGTTCGCATCTCAAAAAAGACAACAAAATTTAATGAATGAAAAACTGGAAATAAAATTAAAACTTAAAGAAGCAGAACTGAAATTTTTGAAATCACAAATTAATCCCCATTTTCTTTTCAATGCTCTGAATAATTTATACGGTTTAACACTTGAAAAATCACCTAAAGCCCCGGACGTTGTCTTAAAAATATCTTCTCTGCTCGATTATGTTTTATACGAATGTAATGTTCCTGAAATTGAGTTGTCAAAAGAAATAGAAAACTTAAAAAGATATATTGATTTGCAAAAGATAAGATATGACGACAAGGTAAATATATCAATTGATATTGACGGCGATACATCTGAAATTAAAATTGCTCCGTTACTTATACTCCCGCTGATAGAAAATTCTTTTAAGCACGGACTTGAGAAAGATTTAGGCATCGGTTTCATTAAAATAATTATAAATGTTTCTGAAAGTAATGATTTTTCTGTTAAGATAATCAACAGCCTCAACGGTGAAAAAAACCATAAAGGTGAAGGAATAGGTTTATCAAATTTACGCCGCCGTTTAGAATTACAGTACCCCGAAAAGCACAAACTGATTATATCTTCCGACAATAAACAGTTTACGGCAGAACTTGGTATTAATATGAGTTAATACTCTTTACCTTCCGTGTTTTGCTTAAGTCGTTAAAATTTGTTAAAACACAAAGGGTGCATTAAACTATAACAAATTGAGAATCTGTAGTTATAAACAAAATTTAACAGTCTTAAAGACTTATATTTTTCATATAAGCTGTTAATATTTTTTTTTTTTTGAATAATTAATTTTCTTTGCAGTTTATAAAATCATTTATTTATTAATTAAAATTTAGTATTATGTCAGACATTGCCTCAAGAGTAAAAGCAATTATTGTAGACAAATTAGGTGTTGAAGAAAGTGAAGTAACTTTAGAAGCCAGTTTCACTGACGACTTAGGTGCAGATTCACTTGATACTGTTGAGTTAATCATGGAATTCGAAAAAGAATTTAATATTGCAATTCCTGATGACAAAGCTGAAACTATTGCTACTGTCGGAGATGCAGTAAGCTATATCGAAGAGAATTCAAAATAATTTTACGGGATTACGATATTGTATCGTAGTCCCTTTTTCTCTTTAAATTAAACAAAAAACATCATTTATGGAATTAAAACGTGTAGTTGTTACCGGAATAGGAACAATTAATGCGCTCGGTCATAATTTAACCGAAACATGGGAGAATATGCTTAAAGGTGTAAGCGGAGCAAGTGTAATAACCGGTTTTGACGCAAGCAAATTCAAGACACATTTTGCCTGTGAGGTAAAAAATTACGACCCCCTTAAATATTTCAAAAAACCTGTTGCAAGAAAATTAGATAAATTTACACAATTTGCATTAATATCGGCAGAAGAAGCTGTTAAAGATGCAAATTTTGACCTTGAAAAAATAAATAAAGACAGAGCCGGGGTTATTTGGGCTTCCGGTATAGGCGGATTACAAACATTTAAAGAGGAAATAACAAATTATGTTGAAAATGATTTTACACCTAAGTTTAATCCGTTTTTTATTCCTAAAATGATTGCAGATATTGCCGCAGGGCACATATCAATAAAATATGATTTCAGAGGACCTAATTTTGCAACGGTTTCTGCCTGTGCATCTTCTTCCAATGCCATAATAGATGCTTACAACTATATAAGACTCGGCAAAGTTGACGTTTTTATAACCGGAGGATCTGAGCATGCCGTAACAGAAGCAGGCTTAGGCGGATTTAATGCCATGCGTGCAATTTCCACCAGAAATGATGACCCTAAAACAGCATCACGACCTTTTGATGTCGGCAGAGATGGTTTTGTAATGGGCGACGGCGGAGCAGCATTAATTCTTGAGGAGTACGAGCACGCCGTAAAAAGAGGAGCTAAAATATATGCAGAAATAGCCGGAGGCGGTTTAAGTGCCGATGCTCACCATATTACAGCCCCTCACCCTGAAGGAAGGGGAGCAATAACCGTTATGAAAAATGCTATTGAAGATGCAAATATGAAACCGGAAGATATTGATTATGTAAACCTTCACGGAACATCAACAGGCTTAGGTGATATAGCAGAAACAAAAGCGGTTTTAAATGTTTTCGGAGAACATGCTTATAAATTAAGCATAAGTTCAACAAAATCAATGACAGGGCATCTGCTCGGTGCAGCCGGGGCAATTGAAGCAATTGCTTCAATTATGGCAATAAAGCACGGAGAAGTTCCGCCGACAATAAATCATTTTGAATTGGACCCGGAAATAGACTCTAAACTTGATTTTACTTTTAATAAATCTAAAAAAAGAGATATAAGAGCAGCTCTGAGCAATACATTCGGTTTTGGAGGGCATAATGCATCTCTTGTTTTTAAAAAGTTTGAAATATAATTTTTTTCTGTGTCTTTATTTTACAGACAAAAAAAACCTTGTAAAGACAAATTACTGACTTTTTCCCTGAAAAAACTTTTAGGATTCAAACCTAAAAGTTTAAGTTTGTATATCCTTGCTTTAACACCTAAATCATCTAAAGTGCATCCGTGTATTAAGGGTTTTGACTTAAATAACGAGCGTTTAGAATTTCTCGGAGACGCGGTTCTTGATGCGGCTATAAGCGATTTGTTATTTAAGCGTTTTCCGTCGGCAGATGAAGGTTTTTTGACCCAAATGAGAACAAAAATCGTAAACGGAAAAAAACTTACGGAACTTGCTAAAAAACTAAATCTTAGCGAATTAATTTCGATAAAATCAAAGCAAAACATAACAGAGCGAATTTACGAGGATGCTTTTGAAGCTTTGATAGGTGCAATTTATATAGACAGGGGATACAAGTATGTTAAGCAATTTGTTCTGCAAAAAATAATGGTTGAACATATTGACCTTAATAAATTGAGGTTTGTAGATAATAATTTTAAAAGCAGAATTATTGAATGGTCTCAAAAATACAAAATACCTATAGAATTTTTAACTGAGGCTTCTTCCGAATCATCAAAAGAATTTGTTTCCGTACTTTTAATTAACGGTAAAACAATAAGCAAAGGTACGGGAATATCAAAGAAAACTGCCGAACAAATTGCTTCCGAGAAGGCATTAGCTAAAATTAAAGAAGGAAACTTTACTTTATAACATTGAAAAAAAGAGTTAAATTAAGTTCCGAACCTTATTTTCCGAAAAAAATCATCGGGATTTCTTCTCATTTTAAGGATATTCAGGTTGCTTGGGCATTGAATAATACCCTGTCATTAAATCTCAGGAAGTCAAAAAATTTCAGAAAACAAATTCAGCCTGATATATTTCAGGAGTTTTCAGTCTTTCGATATGTTGATGCCTCAGACTTTAGTTATTTTCTGATTTCGAACAAAAATACAGGATATTTTTTGACTCCTAAACATAAAAATTTTGATTTTTTCCTTATTTCAAATGTTCCTGAAAAGGATTTAATTAATGTCGGTAAAGAAATATTAAAGTCAAAAATGATTCTCGGCAGTTTTATTATTTCTGCAGACAGTTTTATTTTAAAAGCATTTAACTGTTTTTTTGAAGAATAAAAAAGAGGCAGTTATTCTGCCTCTTAAAAATATTATACCTTATCACCTATTTTGACAGTATTTTTGCTTCAACACGTCTGTTGAGTTGTCGTCCGGATGCTGTAATATTATCTGCTCTCGGCATAGTTTCACCGTATCCTACCGCAACAATCTGAGCCAGATTAACTCCTTGTGTAAGCAAATAATCAACTACTGACTGCGCCCTTCTCTGCGACAATTTTTGGTTAAAACTTGCGGACCCCTGACTGTCCGTATGTCCGGAAATTTCAACCCTGATATTTTTATACTTTACGAGCAAGGCTGCCAGCCTGTTAAGTTCCGGAAAAGATTCAGGTCTCAGAGTTGCCTTTCCTGTATCAAAAAACACATTATTAAGAACTATTTTTGCTCCTACACCCATAGGCTGCAACTGAATGTCTTTTCTTATAACTTCATGTATCGATGTGTCTGCTATTACAAAATTTTCCGAATGGAAAAAATAGTCCGGAGCACCTGCAGTTAAAGCATAGTCTTTTCCGGGAGGCAAAGGAACGGTATATGCGCCTGTAGAAGCATAAGATTCAACAACTTTTACAACTTCTCCGGTTGCATTATCAACAAGCTCCAATGTTGCTTTAATAGGCTCTCCGGATAAAGCATCGGTAACAATTCCCTTAACTGTTGAAAGCTGAATTACTTTTATGTTAACGGGTTTTTCAATATCTGTTTCACTTACGGGTTCGGCAAAGTATGCAATTAAATCATTCGGGTCTTCTTTTGAAACTAAAACAGGTTTTTCCGGTCCGAGGAATACGATTTCATATATGTCTTTATCTCCGTATCCGCCTTCACGGTCAGAAGCATAATATCCGAAGCGTTCATTAGGTGCCAGCATAAAGAAAACGTCATCGCCCGGAGTATTTACGGGATAGCCTATATTTTCAGGTTCTGTCCATGTCCCGTCATCATTTCTGTGTGTTTTGAAAACATCGTATCCGCCCATTGAGTTATGACCTTTAGAGCTGAAGTATAAATCTTTGCCGTCTGATGATATTTCAACTGTTTCTTCATCATATTTTGTATTAACGACAGGTCCGAGGTTTTGGGGTGTTTGCCATTTTCTTCCGTCCTGTGTTTTGTAACTTACCCAAATATCCTGTCTTCCTTGTCCTCCTTTTCTGTTGCTTATAAAATACAAAATCATGGAGTCTCTGGTAACGGATACAGAACTTTCCCTGTATTTTTGTTTGTCAATTCTCCGCATTTTTCCGGGTTTTTGCCAATAATCTCCTTTATACTGACTGTTATACAAATCGCCGTTTCCTTTATATCCGCGATAAATACATAATTCGCGACCTTCCGGAGAAATATCGGTAGCTGCATCGTTGTGTTTGGTATTTATAGGATATTCCAACTGAACGGCATCTCTCCATTTTCCGTTTTCATATTTTGACATATAGACATCTTCGTAATACATACGGTTAACCGGGTTTTTTTTGCCGCCGGTTGTATTTTCCCTTCTTGATGTAAAATATAATACTGAATCTTTAAAGAAAAAAACAGGGCTGTATTCCGGAGCTTTTGTATTTATTCCGTCTCCGAGATTGTCAACAAAGCATCTTACCGGATTTTTCATCAGTTCAATTCCGCTTTCACACTCTTCTATTCTTTTGTTAACAACATATTGTATTTTTTTATATTGTTTTGATGTTAATGTTTCTCTGTAATCTTCATAGTTTTCAATTGCATCTTTAAATTTATAGTTAACCTGATAAGCCATACCGAGCCAATATTGAATGTCGGGGGTAACTCCGGAATAATTAAAATAAGCATTATCAAGATATTTTAATGCTTTTCTCGGTTCTGCCGTTTTAAGATAGCAGATACCGGTAAGATAATTTAATGTTGCATCGTCTTCATTGTAGTTTAAAGCAGTCAAATAATGCTCAAGAGCTTCGGCATAGGCACCTTTTTTATTCATTTTATACAGCCTGTTACCTTTTTTTACGTGTTTCCAAGCTTCTTTAAACCCCTCTTCCTCTATCTTATAATCTTTCTTTTTAACTTTTACGAACTTCTGTGAAAAAGAAACATTATGAATATACAAAATTGTTAAGATTATAATTGCAGTTATTTTAAGTTTCATAGTTTTTTAATTTTATTTATTTACAACCGTCGGTATATTTTTCAGGATTAGCAATTCCGAGTTCTGCAGCTTTATTCCAATCATTGCAGGCAGCATTAAACTTTCGGAGGTTCTCTCTTGCCGTTCCTCTGTTAGCATATGCTTCGGCATATTTTTCTTTTATTTTTATTGCTTCGGTAAATGCTTTGTCGGCTCCTTTCCAGTCTCCGAGTTTCAGTTTTGCAGCACCTAAATTATTGTAAGCTTCGGCATAGTTGTTATTAAAGTTAATTGCTTTTTCAAAATCTTTAATTGCATCATTAAAGTTTTCCTCCGCTTCTTTATCTTTTCCTTTATCAATATTTTGTAATCCTTCAGAGTATTTCGCCAATCCTCTTCCGTTATAAGATTCGTAATATTCGGGGTTAATGCTCAATGCTTTCGTATATGCCTCAATAGCGTCTTTAAATTTCTTCAGTTCATTTAACACTGAGCCGAGATTATTGTATGCAAAATAAAGTTGGGTATCAACTTGTGCCGCTTTTCTGTAATCTTCTGCCGCTCCTTCTAAGTTTCCCTTAAGTCGTTTGGCACTTCCTCTGTCGTGATAGGCGTAGGCATATGCTGAATTTATCGTAATAGCTTTATTAAAATCACTTATTGCATCATCGTAATTTTTAATTTTAATATAAGCAACACCTCTGTAATAATACGCGTTCGGTTTTTTATAACCTCGATGTAATGCCTCTGTAAAATCTGCTATTGCTCCTTTATAATCGTCAATATTTATTCTGGAAAAGCCTCTTGCAAAATATATTTTCGGCATATCGGTAATCAATTGTGCCGCAACCGACAAATCAGCAACGGCACTTTCAAAATCTTTAAGTTCATTTTTTATTACGCCTCTGTTATAATATGCTTTCCCGAAATTCGGTTTTAATTCTATTGCTCTGTTCAGATTTGATATTG
>JALSMF010000391.1 GCA_026987795.1 Bacteroidales bacterium | reverse complement strand
CTCCTATGAAGCTCGAAAGCATTGTAAGTGCAAATATAGGTGATTTTTATAATTTTGAAATAACAAAAGATATTTCTTTTAAAAAAACTTTTGAAGGTATAATTTACGATTTAAAAAACAATGTTGATATTTCTGTAATATCTGCAAAGTTTCACAATACGATTATTGAAGTAATTGTGCGAATGTCAGAAATAATGAAGCAAGAATCCGGTATAAATAAAGTTGTTTTATCCGGCGGAACTTTTCAAAATAAGTATTTACTGACAAAAACTGAGAACCGGTTATCCGAAATAGGTTTTGAAGTTTACTCACAAAAAAATATTCCGTCAAACGACGGAGGCATAGCTTTAGGACAACTCATAATCGGGACAGGTTATTTTAATTAAAACAAGAATTCATATTTTTATACTTGACAGTATTTTTTCCGTTGCTCCTAAATTTTCTTTTACAAATTTTCCGGCATTAGCACCTGCTTGCTTTCTAAACTCTTCATCCGATATAAGCCTGTTCATTAATGACTTAAATTCAGAATATTGCGATATTGAAAATCCTGCATCACGATTTATCAATTCTTTTGCTTCTTCAAATTTTTCATATTTCGGTCCGAAAATTACCGGAATATCAAAAACTGCAGCCTCAAGCGTATTATGAATTCCGGCACCGAAGCCTCCGCCTGTATACGCAATATCGGCATAAAAATATAATGACGACAGCATTCCGATATTGTCAATTATTAAAACCTCTGCATTCTTAAAATTCTCTTCTTTATTCTCCGAATATCTTACCGCTTTTTTTGTTGCAGATTTAATAATACGATTTATGTTGTCTTCATTAACCAAGTGAGGTGCAATAATTACCTTAACGGAAAATTCTTCTGCAAATTTTAAAATTATGTCTTCATCCGGTTTCCATGTGCTTCCCGCAATAATCACTAACGCTCCGTTTATGAATTTCTCAACTTTTTTAAACTTTTTTTTATGCAAAGATGTTTCAAAAACCCTGTCAAATCGAGTATCACCGACAACTGTCGTTTTATTTATCCCTATGCTTTTAAGCAACTTTTCGGATTCATTATTTTGGACAAATAAATGTGTGAAAAAATTAAGCGTATCTCGGAAGAACTCTCCGTAAGGTTTAAAGAATATTTGATTTCTTCTGAAAATTCCGGAAACGGAATAAACCGGAATATTTTTTAATTTCAGATGTTTTATGTAATTGTGCCAGAATTCATATTTTACAAAAAATACATATTCAGGATTCAGTAAAGAAATTAATTTTTCGGCATTTTTATGTGTATCGTCCGGCAGATAAAATACAATATCTGCAAATTCATAATCTTTTCTTACTTCATACCCGGAAGGAGAGAAAAAGCTTAATGCTATCTGATAATCAGACTTTTCTGCTTTTATTTTTTCTATCAGAGGTCTGCCTTGCTCAAATTCTCCTAAGGACGCACAATGAATCCAAATTAATTTCTTTGGCTTAAATTTTTGCAGTTTTTTAAATGTTTCTTTTGTGCCTCTCAGCCTTAATTTTGCTTTCTCGTTAAACAGAGATACTATTTTTATTACCGTTGAATATAAAAATACACCAATTGCATATATAAGTCTCATAATCAATGAAAAAAGCTTGCCGAAGCAAGCCCTTATCTGTTAAGTTTATAAAATATTAAAAAGATGAATTATCAGAAGGTTTGTCAAGCACAACAACTGTTATACATCCTCTGTTTATCTTTTTTTGTTTTTTAATATTAGGGTCGGGACTTTCTTCCTGCGGCACAGGTAAAACTTCAATTATAATTTTTAAAGTTGTGGAAGTAACAGGATAGAAGTCAAAATAAGGATGATGCGATTTTCCGGTATCCTCATCATAATAATCTGCCAAAACACAAGTGCCTTCTTCTCTGGTAGGGCTTTCCCCGGGCAGGTCTAAAACTGTTTCATGTGTGCTTTCGTCAATTATCTTAAAATTTATTCTGTTATTGAAAACTGCTGCGGCATAAAATTTCAAACGGTAATCTTTTCCTTTTGTAAGAGGTAAGATAAATTCATATGTTTGTCCGGTTACACAAACAGCACTGCTTGATTGGTCGTTATACTCGTAAGGTGCTTCCGGCTTTCTGTATTTAAAGAAATCCGAACATTTTGACTGAGCATCGGAAAATAACGGAAGCAATAATAAAAGTGTAATAATGTATATCAATTTAGTTTTCATAATTTTCTTTTTTAATATTTTTAGTACTGATAGTTTTAAACGTTAACACCTGCCAATTTATTTCGGACATCTGCAATTGCCTTTTTCAAGTCATTAAATTGTTCTTCTGTCATTACAATTTTTGTAGAACCTCCCACTATAATCTGTCCCGGTTTAGACGTTTCCGTATCCGGGTTTTCAATTTTTATTACCTCCAACTTATCATACACATCTTTAATAGGCTGTAAATCTTTAAGAATATCGGCAATATTTGCATCTCCTTCTCTTTGTTGAAGTGATAAAATTATATTTTCAAAAATATTTTTTTGATCCGCAATAAGCTGAATAATTTCATTATTCTCTTCATACTTATTTTGCAGATTTGTTACTATATATAAACTTTCAACCCATCCTCCTGTTGATATAAGCAACAAAGAAGAATTTCTGTCGTTTTCTTCCAGAAATTTTACAATATCGTAATACGTATCATTAGTAACTTTAAGCAAAGAATCTTTATTCTCTATTTTTTTAAACCTGTCAATTAAACTTTCCGTAAAAACAGCCCCCAACCCGATTTTATCACTTAAACTCTCTACAACTTTAAGATACTCGCCTGCAGTTCCGGTTTGATTAAAAGCTGCAGTATAAGCCAAGTCTGCGGAATAGATACCGAAACCTAATTCCTGCGACTTTGTATCAATATATTTGTCGGCATTTTCTTTTGCATTCAAAACTTTATCGGAATAGCTCAAGTTACCGCTTCTCGTAAAAGAAAACATATCTTTAGGAGAAGGAATCAAATAGGTAATTAAGTTATCTTCAGTAATCTCGGTAACATCCGAACTTAGTGAATCCTTTTCGTTTTTAGCGTTATCATTGTCTTCGTTGCAAGCCGAAAACATAAACAACATACCAAACGTAATTATAAATGTGATTAATTTAAAAGGTGCTTTCATATCATATATATTTTTTAAATATTACAGAAACAGAGCATAAAGTTATAAAAAACTTTTTTTATAAAAAAATCAAGCTTTCTATTTTTAAATAATATTGATTTTGTAAAAAGAATAACATCAAACATTGTTCTTTTATATTAAATTTGCATTCCTTTAAAATATATTAATTATGCATTCTGAACACAATAAAATAATTTCGGACAAGCTGAATATTTCCTTAAAACAGGTAGAGAATACCGTTAATTTGATTAGCGAAGGTGCAACAATTCCTTTTATAAGCAGATACAGAAAAGAAGTGACGGGGTCTTTGGATGAAGTCAGAATTGCTGAAATAAAAGATTTATCCGAGAAACTTAACGAGCTGGAAAAACGCAGAGAAAATATCTTATCTTCGATTGAGAAACAAGGTAAATTAACAGACGATATAAAAATAAAGATTGAAGCAACTTATGACTTACAGGAATTAGAGGATTTATACCTTCCGTATAAACAAAAAAAGAAAACAAGAGCCGTAAAAGCCAAAGAAAAAGGCTTAGAACCATTGGCTGTTACTATTTTAGAACAAAATATAAACGATATTGAAAATGAAGCCCTGAAATTTTTAAACAAGGATGTTGAAACTGTTGAAGAAGCATTACAAGGAGCGAAAGATATTATAGCAGAACAAATTAACGAAGACAAAAGAGCACGTGATGCCGTAAGGAGAGAATTTAAATATACGGCAAAAGTTTATTCCAAATTAATAAAAAGCAAAATAGAGGAGGCTGCAAAATATGAAGACTATTTCGATTTTGAAGAGCCGCTTAATAAAATCCCTTCTCACAGACTGCTCGCTGTTTTAAGAGGTGCAAATGAAGGTTTTTTACGAGTCAAAATTCAACCTGATGAAAATAAAGCATTAGAAAAACTTGACAGAATTTTCCTTAAAGGAGATACCGATGCAACGGCATTTGTGCAAGACGCAATTGACGATGCATATAAAAGACTTTTGCTGCCTTCCGTCGAAAATGAATTTACAAAAATTGCAAAAGAAAAGGCTGATGCTCAAGCTATAAAAGTTTTTGCCGATAACCTCAGGCAACTCCTTCTGGCTCCGCCGCTCGGAGAACAGCGAATTTTAGCAATAGACCCCGGATACAGAACCGGATGCAAAGTTGTATGTCTTGACGAACACGGTAATTTATTGCATAATGAAACCGTTTACCCTCATCCTCCTCAAAAAGAAACCTTTCAGGCAGCAAAAAAAATATCTTCATTGGTAAGCACATATAAAATTGATGCCGTAGCAATAGGCAACGGAACGGCAAGCAGAGAAACAGAGCAATTTGTTAAACAAAAAATCAGATTTGATAAAGACGTAAAAGTTTTTGTTGTAAGCGAAGACGGAGCATCTGTTTATTCGGCTTCCAAAATTGCACGCGAAGAATTTCCCGATTATGACGTTACGGTAAGAGGTGCCGTTTCTATAGGAAGACGCTTAGCCGACCCGCTTGCCGAATTGGTAAAAATAGACCCTAAATCAATAGGCGTAGGTCAATATCAGCACGATGTCGACCAAAAAGAACTCCAAAAAAGCCTTGATTATGTTGTTGAAAGCTGTGTAAATGCCGTTGGTGCCGAACTTAATACTGCAAGTAAGCATCTTTTGACATATGTTTCGGGGCTGGGCGAGCAACTTGCCCGAAACATTGTTGATTACAGAACGGAAAACGGCTCGTTTAAATCAAGAAAAGAACTTAAAAAGGTTAAGCGTTTGGGAGATAAAGCATTTGAACAATGTGCCGGCTTTTTGAGGATAAGAAATGCCGAAAATCCTCTTGACAATACGGCTGTTCATCCCGAAAGCTACCATATTGTCGAAAAAATGGCAAAAGACAACAGAGTTTCTCTTGAAGAGTTTATAAAATCCTCGGATATACGAAAAAAAGTAAACCTGAAAAATTATATCAGCGATACCGTAGGTATGCCTACACTAACCGATATTATGAAAGAGCTTGAAAAACCGGGAAGAGACCCGAGGCAGCAGGCAAAGATATTTGAATTTTCAAAAGACGTTTTTTCGATTGACGATTTAAAAATCGGAATGATACTGCCGGGAATTGTTACGAATATAACAAATTTCGGAGCTTTTGTTGACATAGGCGTAAAACAGGACGGACTTGTTCACATATCTAACATAAAAAATGAATTTATAAAAAATCCGGCTGACGTTTTAAAACTTCACCAACACGTAAAAGTAAAAGTTATAAGCATAGATACGGTTAAAAAACGTATAGGGCTGAGTATGAAAGATGTTTAAAAATCAAAAACTTACAATGAATAATCAGCATAAAATAACAATATATTACAACGACAGGGAAATAATTCTTTGGGAAAATTCTCCGGAGTTTGAAAAATTGGTTGAAAATTTAAAAATCGACGAGCCCTTTGTCCATAAATGTTCAGACCGTATGTTTAATATTCTTGATGTTTTTTTTGACAATCCGAATATTGAAAATATCAGTTTTGAGTATCCCGATTTAAACAAATTATTTTACGATTTTAAATCTCATTTTAAATACATTGAGGCTGCCGGCGGCTTAGTAAAAAATAAAAACAATGAACTTTTGGTTATTCATCGTTTCGGTATTCCGGATTTACCCAAAGGAAAAATTGAACCAAACGAAAATCCGAAAAAAGCAGCAATAAGAGAAGTTGAAGAAGAATGCGGTATTACGGGTTTAAAAATAACCGGGGAAGCAGAGCCTTCTTATCATATCTATTTCAATAAAGGCAAGAGAACTCTGAAAAAAACCTTGTGGTTTCGTATGGTTTACTCCGGTAAAGAAATGCTTATTCCGCAAGCGGAAGAAGATATTACAAAAGCAGAGTGGTGCAATGCCGAAAAACTAAAAGAATACCGAAATAAAACATATAAAAACCTGAGAAAATATTTTCAGACATACGACTGAGATTATCAGTCTTTAACAAAATTTATACTGCAACAAAAACTGCATTTTCTCTCACCCGGAATAATTTCTGCTCCGCAAACTGAACAGGTTAATGTTCTTTTTTCCGTTTTTTTTTCTTTTACAAGCATAATTCCGCACTCGGGACAAAAATCCTCTTCCTCATCAACAGGAGAGCTGCAATAATCACAATACATTTTTTATCTTATTTATGAAACCCTATTTCCAGTCCTATCATTAATCTCGGCAGTTCATCGGCACTTACGGTATTTTTGTAATCTTGCGTAAATATATCGGAAATCCTGTATTTCGAGAACAAAACAACCCGCCCGTATCCTGCGCGAAACTCTGCACCGTAATTAATTTTCTCTAAATAATTCAAGTTTTTTTCGCTGCCGATAAAGGTAGAGTAACCTTCAGTATCGGAAATGTTTACAAAATTTTTGTATTGCCTCGAATCCGAAAAATCCCAATCGCCGTAAGCACCTATATCAACATAATTCCCTACGGGGCTTTTTTTATTTTTACCGAAATTAAACCGGATAAAAACATCTGCTCCCAGAATGTTTATTTTCAGTTTTTCTTTATCATAAATATTAGAAGTGGGAATTTTTTTGTCATCATTTTGCTTAAAATGCCAAACTTTATAAGTGTAATTTAATCCTGCTCCGACAGAAAAAAAGTTTGCAATTTTCAGCTTGTATCTTACCCCGTAAGAAAAAGTGTGTGATTTTCCGTAAAAAATATCGGCATCAGTGCCTTCCGAAGGCGGAACGGCAAACATAAAGTTGAAATATGCGTGCACAAAATGAGTTTTGTCGGGTCCGTAAGATATTTCTTTTTTTTCTTTTTTAACAGAAACAGAATCTGTTTGAGCCGTTGCAAAATTTCCTGCAATCAAAAATATTATAATTATTTTTATTGTTTTCATATACTTTGTTTTTGCCGTAATAATTTTACTTAAGCGGTCTTTTCTTTATCATTCCGCCTTTTGCATCTTTTATGCTGTGCATAACAATAAATGCGTTTTTATCAATTTTATCTAATTCGGTATGCAATTTTGCCAACTCTAATCTTGTTATTAAAGTATATACAATTTCTGTTTCTTTCATTGTATGACCTCTTTTTCCGTTGTATATAGTGCATCCTCTTCCCATTTTTTCTATTATTGCCGTTCTTATCTCGTCACTTTTATCAGAAATAATCGTTACTCCTACATACTCTTCAATACCCGATACTACAAAATCAACGGTTTTTGATGCGGCTAAGTATGTCAGCATTGCATATAATGAAATTTCCACGGTAAAAACGTAAGCGGCAACACCGAAAATAATAACATTAAACAGCAAAATTATATCCCCTATCGTAAGAGATGTTTTTCGGCTTAAGAAAACTGCGAGAACTTCTGTTCCGTCAATTACCGAGCCTCCGCGAATAGCCAAACCGATACCTAAACCCAGAAAAAAACCTCCGAATACGGCTATCAGAAGCTTATCTTCCGTTACAACGGGAAAAGGAATAAAATGTACCGTAACTGCAAGTAATATTATAGCAATAATACTTCTTACGGCAAATTGTTTACTGATTGAGTATCTGCCCATTATTAAGAACGGGATATTTACGGCAACTATTAAAACAGAAAGCGGAATCAGGGTTAATTTTGTCAGGATAAGAGATATTCCCATTGCTCCGCCGTCTAAAAACATATTAGGCAGCAAAAACCCATTTAATCCGAAACCGGCAGCCAATACGCCTAAGATAATAAGAAAGCTGTCCTTGATTATATGTCTTATCTCAACTCGCTCATTTTCTATCGCTTTTTCGTAATTTAACGACTTAACTTTTTTATTCTTAAATTTACGTTTCAGAATTTCGTTGAGTATGTATTGTAATATAGGTTTCAACTTATTTTGTTTTCCTTTTTTTAACGATGTAATAAAATTTTTCGGAACATTACGGTAAGCATTTTTTTATCATTTGCCATGTATTTTCAATATCATTATCCAATCCGACAGAAAAACGAACAAGCCCCGGTGACATACCCATTTCTTTTTGTATATCTTCCGGTATTTCAGACGAAGTACTGCTGCCGGAATTACTGAACAGTGTTCTGAAATATCCCAGACTTACGGCAAGATAGCCTACTCCTTCTTTTTCGGCTTTTTCCATAAAATTATATGATTTCTCGACTGTTTCAAGGTCTATTGCTATCATACCTCCGTAGCCGTATTCTCGGTTAAGCATTGATGTAAGCAGTTCATATTGAGGGTGATTTTTCAATCCCGGATATATAACTCTGATATCTGTTTCGTTTGTAAATTTATCTGCCAGATACTGTGCATTTTTACTGTGCTGCTTCATTCTTATATGCAATGTGTACAGATTTTTTAAAATATTTGAAGAGCGTAAAGGGTCTAAAACAGGACCTAACAGCATTGCAGTTCCTGTATTCAAATCTATAAGAGAATTTATAAATTCTTCGCTGCCGCAAACAGCACCTGCAACACAGTCGTTTTTTCCGTTAATGAATTTTGTCATACTGTAAACAACTATATCTGCTCCGAATTTATACGGCGAAATCATCATCGGAGAGAAAGTGTTATCAACGATAAGTTTTGCTCCGCATTTTTTTGCAATTTCTGACATTGATTTAATATCTGAAACCTGAAGCAGCGGATTTGAGATTGTTTCGGTATAGATTACTTTGGTATTAGGGCGAACAGCTTTTTTTATTGCTTCTAAATCGGTAGGTACTACAAAACTTACGTCAATATTGAATTTTTGCAGATAATATTTAAGAAATGCAAATGTTCCTCCGTATGTTGTAACAGAAGATATAATATGGTCTCCGGTGTTACAGACCTGCAATAAGGCTGATGTAATTGCAGCCATACCCGATGCCGTAACCCATGCAGATTCTGTGCCTTCCATAGCTGCCAAAGCATCAGATAGGTATTTATTGCTCGGATTCCAGTGTCTTGAATACAGAAAACAGCCTTCAGCCTCTCCTTTAA
>JALSMF010000390.1 GCA_026987795.1 Bacteroidales bacterium | reverse complement strand
CGGCTCAGCACCCATATTCTTAAACTTAAAAGTGTACTCAACCTTGCCTCCGGATTCTTTAATTTTTCCGAAGTTATGAGTCGTTTTTTCAAATACCATTTTCGGTGCCGTGGTTTGTGCCGTTAATTCCGTAAACAAGAAGCTTAGCAGAATAACTGCCGAAAGTAAAATTTTTCTTTTCATAATATTTATATTTTAAATAAGTGATGTGTATTGACTAACGAATACAAAAGTATATTATTTTAAATTACACAATTGAATAAACAGTATTTTTTTCTGATTTTAAATTTTATTTTTTAAAACTATATAGATTACGAAAGGTATTCCGAGTATCGCTGTTACCGAATTTATCGGTAATACACCCTGATATCCCGGAAGTTGAGAAATTATGTCGCTTGCAGAAATAAGTATTGCTCCGATTATTGCAGAAGCAGGAATTAGAACATTGTGGTTTGCCGTTTTAAAAATCATTCTGCTTATATGCGGAACGATTATTCCGATAAAACCTATCGGTCCGCAAAATGCTGTAACACTTCCCGCTAAGATTCCCGTGCTTGTAAAAATTATTATGCCTGCAAAGCGTATGTTTAATCCCGATGTTTTTGCATAGTTTTCACCGAGTAAAAGAAGGTTTAATATTTTTGTTGAAAATATGCTTATCGTAATTCCCGTAAAGGAGAATATTGTCAGTATTTTTAATTGCTCTGAAGTTATGCCGCTTAAACTTCCCATAGTCCATACAATAAATGTTTTTAGTTCGGCTTGCGAACCGAAATATTGCAATATACTGACAACGGCACTTATTGCACTTCCTATTAAAATTCCGATTATTAAAATTGTCATAATGTCTTTTACTTTTACTGAAACTGAAAAGATAATCAGCAGAACACCGGCAGAACCTATACCGGCAACAATGCTTGTGAGCCAGGCAATGTTAAAATAATTTTGCAAAAGCAGCGGAAGAGGGGACATAAGTAAAAGAGCTACGCCGAGGCTTGCTCCTGCACTTATTCCTAAAATGTAAGGACCTGCCAGAGGGTTTCTGAAAAATGTCTGCATCTGTAAACCGGCTACGGACAGCGATGCTCCGGCTGTTACAGCTGTTGCAGCTTTCGGGAACCTGAAATCCTCAAGTATGATACGGTATTTTTCATCAATTTCAATACCTCTGAAATAATCTGCTATGTATGCCAAAGGAATTTTTACGGAACCTATTGCAATGTCCGTTAAAATTATAAGCACGAGAACAACGGTAAGAGCAGTAAATAATAATATGTGATTTTTTTGCATCAGGAACGTTTACTCTGTTACGGAGAATAAAAAGTTTGTAAAAAGATAGTAAGAGATAATAAAAACAGCTGTGAATAAAGCTGTATTTAATATCAAATCGGATGATTTTTTATCACTTTTGTATTTTTTATATTCTCGTTCCCGTTTTTTACGAGTATCATATTTTTTCAGAAATTCTTTATCGCTGATTCTGTCTTTGCTGTTTTTTATTAATTCGCTTTCCTTCATATTTTATTTATTGAAGATTATTGATTTTATTATCAACTTTATTAAAAAACTTACTGTTACTTTTTGCAACACTTTTGTATTTAAGATAATAATTAAGTGCTTCTTCTTTGTTGTTTAAATTTTCGTAGCATTCGGCTGTATAAAATAAAGAATTGTAGTATTCCGGATTTATTTCATAAATCTTTTTATAATCTGTTATTGCTTGTTTATACTTTTTTGTCAGCTTAAAACAATCTGCTCTGTTCCAAAGAGCATATGTGTTTGTGCTGTCAAGTTTCAATGCTTTATTGTAAAGCTTAATTGCTTCTTTATAGTTTTTATTTATTTGCAGAATATACCCTTTGTTATTATAAGCGAGAGAGTAGTCAGGGTATTTTTCAATGGTTTTATCATACCATAATAAAGCTGAGTCCGATATGCCTTTTCTGCTGTATGCTAAGCCCAAATTCAGCATTGCGTATTTATTATCGTCAGTATTATTTATGTCTGAATATTTCTGAAAATACTTTACGGCTTTATCATAGTTTTCAATATCCATTGCGAAATATCCGGCTTCATAAAGAGCCTTAATGTTTAGGCTGTCATATAATAAAGCCGTTTCAACAGATTGAAGTGCAACTTCTTTTTTACCTTGTTCATTGTAGCATTTTCCGAGGAAATAATATGTTTTAGAATCTTCCCGGTTTAGTTCGGTTGCATAATATAAATCGTTTATTGCTGAATTAAAATCATTAAGGTAATATTCCGCAATACCTTTATCTCTGTATATTTTCGCATCGGCATTTTCAAAATTTGAAGCAAAGTTTAAATAAAGAAGTGCCGTTTCATATTGTTTTTTTTGCAGATATATATAACCTATGTAATAATTTACGGAGTCGGAGTCATTTTCATTAAGAGCATCAAAAAAATACTCTAAAGCAGTGTCATAATTATTATTGTTAAGTTCTTCAACGGCATTTTCAAAACTGGTTTTTTCGATATTTTCAGGAAACTTTATTCCGAAAATTTTTTCAAAATCAAAAGGGTCATCGTATCCGTTTTTAACTCCTGAGGTGTAAAAAGCTGTTAAATATGCACTTAAAACAGCAAATATAATTAATAATATTTTTTTCATAATATGCAGGTATTACTTTAAAGCCAAACAAATTTATGAAAAAAAATCATTTTAGGTATCTGAATTTGTACTTTGTTTTTCGTTTTTATTTACCAGATAAACTCCGATAAATATTATACTCATAAATATAATTTGTAAAAGAGATATTTTTTCTCCGTCAAACAGTCCCCAAAATATTGCAAAAACGGGTATTATATATGTGGTTAAGGAGGCAAAAACAACATCAACATAATCTGTAAGATGATAAAACAGCGTAACTGCAATTGCAGAACCGCCTATTGCTAAAAGTATTATATAAAATAAATTTTCTAAAGCATCAGGTGTTGAAAAAGCAACGGAGAAATCAGAAAATAAAAGAGATATTCCGGCAACGGGACCAATAATTGCAAAAGAGAATATTGTTATTGTTATACCGTCCAAATCAATGAGCTTATGTTTTATTTCATTTAAGCTGAAAGCATAAAGAATAACGGCTGCAATTATGTATAACGAATAAATATTGTTTTCTGCAAGAATGTTGATATTACCGCCCGAAACAAGTCCTAAAGCACCTATTAAGCCGATTATTGTTCCCAGAATTTTGTTTTTTTTCGGTTTTACTTTATAAAAGAGAGAGCCTACAAGCAGGGCGGTAATAGGAAAAATTGTGTTGAGCATAGCAGCAAGCGAACTGTTTATTTGTGTTTGGGCTTTTGCAAACAGCAGTGCAGGGAACAGATTTCCTATAAATCCGACTATAAGCAGAGATTTTACGTCTCTTTTTTTAAGTTTTTTCAGTCTTTTAAATAAAAACGGGAGCAAAAACAGAGAAGCAAAAAATATTCTCAGACTTCCTACCTGTAATTCATTAAACGATTCCAATCCTCTTTTCATCAGAATGAAAGATGCACCCCATATAAATGAGACAAGAATAAGCATAATCCATTGAGCTGATTTTTTGTTTAGATTCAAAAGTTTCATTTTAAAAATGAAAAGCGTAAAACCGTATTTAACATAAAAAGACCTTTGCCGTTAAAAGCAAAGGTCTTAAAAATTTATTTATTTTGTTCTCTTTCTTCTTTCTTTTTCATATATTCTTCCTGTACTGACTTCGGCAAAGGTTCGTATTGATAAAACTCCATTGAATAATTTGCTCTTCCGCTTGTTATGTTTCTTAAAGTTGTTGCATATCCGAACATTTCCATTAACGGTACATATCCGCTTAATTTTTGAGAGCCTTTTCTGAAACGACGCATAACGTCAATTTTTCCTCTTCGTTTGTTAATATCTCCCACAACATTGCCTATATAATCATCGGGAGTTGTTATTTCTATTTTCATAATAGGTTCAAGCAAAATGGGTTTTGCTTTTGAAAATGCTTGTTTGAATAATACCGATGCACAAGTCTGGAATGCCCTGTCAGACGAGTCAACCGAATGGTGAGCACCGTCAAGCAGAACCGCTTTTATGTCAACAATAGGGAAGCCGGCAAGAATACCTTTTTCCATTGTTTTTTCCAGTCCTTTACTTACCGAAGGAATAAATTCGCGGGGAATGACACCTCCTTTAATTTGGTCAATAAATTCGTAGCCGCTACCTGTATTCGGTTCAAAACGAATAACCGCTTCAGCAAATTCTCCTTTTCCTCCCGATTGTTTTGAATGTCTGTATTTATGTTCTATTTCTCTTGAAATGGTTTCTCTGAGTGCAACAGCGGGTTCGCCTACCTCTACGTCAACTTTAAATTCGTCTTTTAGCCTGTCAACTATAATCTCAAGATGAAGTTCTCCCATTCCGGAAATAATAGTTTCATCTGTTTCGTCATCATATTTTGCATTAAAAGAAGGGTCCTCGTTAGTTAATTTAGCAAGAGCTTCGCCGAGTTTTTTTCGGTCGTTTTTATTTACGGCATTTATTTTCAGTTCTATTACGGAAGGCGGAATATGTATTGATTCCAACAATAAAGGATTGTCGGCATCGCACAGAGTATCTCCTGTTTTTGTAAGTTTCATACCTATTAAAGCAACTATTTCTCCGGCACCTGCAGAGCTTATTTCTTCTCTGTCTTTTGCACGAATTCTGTATATTCTTCCTACACGTTCTTTTTTCCCTTTTGAGCTGTTTAAAATGGGCATACCGCTTTTAATTTCTCCTGAAAATATTCTTATGAAAGTTTGCTGACCGACATACGGGTCGTTAATCAGCTTGAATGCAAGAGCAGAGAACGGTTCTTTGTTTGACGGATTTCTTGTATGAGTTTTTTCTTCATTATCTATGTCTGTTCCGACAACGGCTCCTATGTCAATGGGAGAGGGAAGATAATCAACTACGGCGTCAAGCAGTAATTCCACACCTTTGTTTTTATATGCAGCACCTGTAAAGACAGGGGTTATAAGAAGTTTAAGAGTTGCAGAACGTGCGGCTTTTTTCAGTAACTCTTCAGGTATATCCTTCTCTTCAAAATAAAGTTCCATAATTTCGTCATTGAAATCGGCTAATTTTTCTATAAGCTCACTTCTGTATTTTTCGGCTTCAGCTTTAAATTCTTCCGGTATTTCGGTTTCAACTCTTTCGTTTTCGCCGAATATGTATGCTTTATTTTTAATAATATCAATCAGTCCGTTGAAGTCTTCTTCCGATCCCATCGGAATTTGGAAAGGGATAGCTTTAGCATCAAGGTATTCGTTCATTTGAGAAACGGCTCCGTGAAAATCTGCACCTGTTCTGTCCATTTTATTTACGAATGCAATTCTCGGAACACGATATCTGTCGGCTTGATTCCAAACAGTTTCACTTTGCGGTTCAACACCTGAAACGGCACAAAATAATGCAACCATTCCGTCAATAACACGGAGTGAGCGTTCTACTTCTATTGTGAAGTCAACGTGTCCCGGGGTATCAATAATATTAATCTGAGAATCTTGCCAATTACATGAAATAGCAGCAGAAGCGATGGTAATACCTCTTTCTTGTTCTTGTTTCATAAAATCCATAGTTGCTTCTCCGTCATGGACTTCCCCCACTTTTCGGGTTACTCCCGTATAGAATAAAATACGTTCGGTTACTGTTGTTTTTCCTGCATCTATATGTGCTGCAATTCCTATGTTTCTTAATTTTTGAAGTTTCATTTTTTATTAAAAATTGTTTATTTATTTAGTTTAAAGATTTAAAATAATTTTATGTTTAATAACATTCTGCCTGTAAAAAGTCCGCAAAGGAAATACTTTTTTTTAAATTAATTGCTTTATCGTTATTTTTTATATGTTATTTTTTTTGAGAGGATAAAAAAAGTCGTTCGCGAACTTTGCAAACGACTTGAATTTAACACAGTTATATTTATAAGAGTTATCCGTTTATCATCATAGGCATTAAAAGCATAAGAACGTCTTCATTATCTGAGTCTGACTTAAATGGCAGCATAAGTCCTGCTCTCGAGGGGTCAGACAATTCAAAAACAACTTCATCGGAACCTATGTTTGCAAGTATTTCCAAAAGAAAGACTGATTTAAAACCAATTTCCATATTATCTCCCTGATATTGGCAAGTTAAACGCTCGTGTGCCGAAATTGAAAAATCAATGTCTTGTGCCGAAACGGTTAATTCATTCTCTGTCAGATGCAGTTTTATTAAATTACTTGCCTGATTTGAAAATACAGAGACTCTTTTTACGGTATTGTATATATCCTGCCTGTTTATAATGAGTTTATTGGGGTTCTCGGTGGGGATAACCGATTCGTAATTCGGATATTTACCTTCTGTAAGCCTGCATATAAGCTTAAATTCACTGAAAGTGAATACTGCGTTTTTATCGTCAAAAGCAACGGAAACATTATCTTCTGAAGATGCCAGAAGTGCTTTTAAAAGGTTTGCGGGTTTTTTCGGTAAAATGAATGATGCTTCTTTATCGGCTTTTATGTCTGTTCTTTTATAGCGGACTAATTTGTGAGAGTCAGAAGCTACAAATGTTATGCTGTCTTCTGCTATTGCAAAATAAATTCCGTTCATAACGGGACGCAATTCGTCATTTGCAGTTGCAAATACCGTTTTACTTATTCCGCTGTCGAGAAGTTCAGCCGAGACGGTTAAGGTTATTTTAGAGTCTTCCGATAATTCGGGGTATTTAGGATATTCGTCTGCAGGTGAGCCTACAACACTGAATTTACCGTTTTCAGATAATATTGTGGTAGCCAGGTTTTCTGAATCAATTTCAAAAGTCAGCGGCTGTTCCGGAAACTCTTTCAATATATCAAGTAATCTTTTTGCTTCTAATGCAATTTTTCCTTCTCCTTCTGTATTTTCTAAAGTAATTTTAGTTATTAATGTAGATTCTAAATCGGAAGCCGTAATTGTGAGCTCTTTTTCGGCAAGGTCGAATAAAAAACTGTCCAAAACAGGGATTGTTGATTTGCCGCTGATTGCTTTGCTTACTCTTTGTAAATGAGAGAGTAACTCTGTGCTGGAAACAATAAATTTCATATCTGTATATCTTAAAATAAATTATGTTTTTTGAAATAAAACGCTAAAATAGGCATTTTTAAATTCTAAACAATATGTCGTCCCGTCTTTTTTTAATTTTTGTTATTGACATTTTATGAACAACTAACTAACATTAGTATCATTTTTGAGTATCATGTTTGCGGTTTGTTTCTTAATTTTGCAGCCAGTTTTTAATAATTTCTGAACCGAAATTCGTCATATACGATTCGGGGTGAAACTGAATTCCTTTTATATCATATGCTTTATGCTTTATCCCCATAATAATGCCTGTTTCGGAAACAGCGGTAATTTTTAAATTTTTTTCGATATTTTTATAAACTGCCCAAGAGTGGTAAAGACCTGTTTCGATAGTTTGCGGTATGTTTTTGAAAATAACTTCATTTTTGTCAATAATTTTTGTCTTTACTTTAATACCGTGATAAACATTGTTAAGGTTGTATAATTTTGCATCGAAATACTCGGCAATTGCCTGCATCCCGAGACAAATTCCGAGTATGGGGGTGTTTTTGTGCCGTTTGTCTATGACCTGCATCAGAAACCCGGCATTTTTCGGCAGCCCGGGTCCCGGAGAAATAAGAATTTTATCATATTCGGAAATTTCATTTAATTTTACGTTGTCGTTTTTTATAATGTCAAAATTACACATATTGCTTTCTGTAAGCAATTGTGCCAGATTGTAAGTGAACGAATCGTAATTATCAATTAATAAAACTTTTTGCATATCAAAATTTTAGGTAAACAGGCAGCTATTGAAAAAATGAACGATTTCGGAAAAAGAAAAATTCCGTTTTTGTTTATTATTGATTTTGATTTTTCAAATGCTTATGTTTTATCGGACAGGGAAACAGACACCGACAAAATTAAATTTTCTTTTAATTATGAAAAGCCTAAAATAAAAAAAGAAATTGATTTTGAAGTAAAACAGCTTTCATTCTCGGATTTTGAGACGGCTTTTAACAAGGTTAAGAAAGAAATAAAAGACGGTAATACTTATTTACTTAATCTTACTTTTTCGAGTGAAATAATCGGCAAGTTTAATTTGAAAGATGTGTATGATTTTGCAAAAGCTCCTTATAAATTGTATGTTAAAGACAGATTCACGGTTTTTTCTCCCGAAATTTTCGTAAAAATAATAAACGGCAAGATTTTTTCTTATCCGATGAAGGGCACTATAGATGCAGATATTCTTAATGCCGAAAAAAAAATTTTAAATGATAAAAAAGAAATTGCGGAACATTATACGATCGTTGATTTAATTCGTAATGACTTAAATATTGTTGCAAGAAACGTAAAAGTTGAAAAATTCAGATATATTGACAAAATTAAAACTAACAGAAAAAATTTATTACAGGTGAGTTCGGAAATAAGCGGGACTTTGCCTGATAATTATACGGAAAATATAGGGACTGTTTTCAGCAGACTTATGCCGGCAGGTTCGGTTTCAGGTGCACCGAAAAAGAAAACGGTTGAGATTATAAAATCGACAGAAACTCATAACAGGAATTTTTATACCGGTGTTGCCGGATATTTTGACGGGAAAAATGTTGACAGTTTTGTTATGATAAGATTTATTGAAAAAAACAAAGACAAATTTTTTTTCAAAAGCGGAGGCGGCATAACTTTTTTGAGTGATGTTAAAACTGAATATACTGAGTTATGTGATAAAATTTATTTGCCGATTTAGTTTTTTCGATATTTTCTCAGCTAATCATTCCCCACTTTTTATTTCTGATTATAAGAGATTTAAGCTGTTTTACAAGGATTTGATTTTTATCTTGCTTTAATTCCGGGTCTTCGGTCAGGATTAAATCAGCAGCATTTCTTGCTGTTTCAAGTATTTTGTAGTCTTTGCTCAAATCAGAAAGTTTAAGTTCAAACGGAATGCCGCTTTGGCGAGTACCTTCGGTATCACCGGGTCCGCGAAGTTTCATATCGACTTCTGCAATTTTGAAACCGTCATTTGTTTCGGTCATTGTTTTTATACGTATTTTTGCTTCTTTTGATAACTTGTAGGATGTCATTAATATA
>JALSMF010000389.1 GCA_026987795.1 Bacteroidales bacterium | reverse complement strand
GTCCGTTATTTTCTATATTTGATCTTGTTATTTGGACATCTTTTAAAGCCCCTCTTATAACGGAAAGCCTGTCTTTATTATCCATATTATTATATATGTTGTCCAGGTTATATATAACGGAAAGCTTTTCAGGCTCTTTGTATTTTATGAGAGAATCTTTTTTTACGGCAGAGGTGTCTTGTTTATCAACAACTTTTTTCTCATATTTAAAGTAATTATATTCAGTCAGTCTGTCTTCATATAATTTTTTTCTTTTTATGTATTCTTTACTTAAAGAATCAATTACAACGGACAGTTGTTTGGAATTCATTATTTCGTAATGTTTTTTAAACATCCTTTCGTTACTCTTCTTTAATGAGTTATCAGGCAGGCGGAAAATTATTGTTTCTTTTGTAAATTTATCTCTTCTGTAAGGATATTCTTTGTTTTTCGGGTCTTTTTCTTTCATCTCATTGTAATTAATACCGCTGTAAAGCGTTACAATCATGTTTTTTTGGTCGGTTGTAATGCTTATTTGTCCGGAGTCTGCCACGGTAACTTCCGTATTCCCTTTTCTTTTTGTGTGGTTATAAATCATAAAGTCATACATCATTCCTGTTTCCGTGTTTTTTCTGTCTGCTTTTATACTGTATCCGTCAATTTCATTATTAAAAACGCCTGTTTTAATACTCATTTCCGGTCTTTTTCGTGATATATCATAAAGCAGTTGTGCATATTTAAGGTTTGTATAAGGTAAAACATTGTTGGAAAAAAAGAATGCTCCGATACTTAAAAGAGCTATAAAGAAAATCAGCGGGCTCATAATTCTCCATAATGAAATACCTGAAGTCTTCATAGCGGTAAGTTCAAAATGTTCGCTTAAGTTTCCGAAAGTCATTACCGAAGCCAGAAGAACGGCTAAAGGCAATGCCATAGGCACTAATGCTGCAGAAGCGTAATACAGTATCTTAATTATTACTTTAATATCAAGACCTTTGCCGACAAATTCATCTATCCACAGCCAAACAAACTGCATAAGCAGGAAAAACAGGGATATTGCGAAAGTTACAATAAAAGGTCCTATAAAAGATTTAATGACTAATCGGTGAATTTTTTTCACGGAAAATATATTTACGGAACAAAAATAAAAAAAAGCATATAATTCTGAGGATATAAAGGTTAAATATCCTTAAAACTTCGGCATAGTTTTTTTATTATGTAACTGAGAAAGAAAATAAGTTGCTGAAAGTAATAATTAAACTCCGAGGGTATGTTTTAAGCCGTCTATTTGCTCGTCCCACATACCGATAATATCATCTCTTTCGTCCGGTTCGGCAAAATCGGTTATTTTTAAAGCAACGTCTCCGGTTAATTCTTGTTTTTGAATTCGAAATTCAAAGTATGTGCCGTCATCGGAGTCTAACCATTTGAATTTTATATATTCATTCTTTTTTTTCTCTAATAATTCGGCTTGCTGCTCGGAGCGCTCCCATTTGAAAGTAAATATACCGTCTTTGTCAAAAACTTTTTTGGCAAACCACTCTTCCAGACCTGAGGGGTTACTAAGTCTGTAATATAGTATATTCGGAGGTGTATTTATGGTATATTCCAGTTCTATTCTTTCAGCTTGCATTTTTCCTTTTTTAAGTATTGCAATATATATAAAAAATACCAATAAAAAAATAAATTTTCTTTTTGATTTAGTTAAAATTTATATCTTTGCGTCCGCAAAATAAGGCGAGGTAGCTCAGTCGGTCAGAGCGTCGGATTCATAACCCGGAGGTCACGAGTTCAATTCTCGTTCTCGCCACTTTTTAATAACTCCCTGAAAAGGGAGTTATTTTGTTTTAATAAGGTTTGTAAAATGCTGTTATAAATAAGAAAAGTAAATATTTTGTGATAAAGGTTTTATATTTTTTCTCCGTAGGCTAAATCGCCGGCATCTCCCAAGCCGGGAACTATGTAAGATTTTGCGGTCAGTTCGTTGTCTAATGCTCCTATCCAGACAGTATACTTATCTTTCGGAAGATGTTCCTGCATATATTCCACTCCTTCTTTTGCTGCAATAATTGTTACTATGTGTGTATGTTTAGGGTCGCCGTTTTGTGTTAATTCTTTGTGTGCTAAAACTAATGACGAACCGCTTGCCAGCATAGGGTCTGAAATAATCAGAAATTTATCGTCAATATCCGGAGCCGACAAATATCCTGATTTTATTTCAAAACTGTTGTCCTTATGATATTTTCTGAATGATCCTACAAAAGCATTTTGTGCTCTGTCAAAAAAGTTCAGCAGACCTTGGTGCAGAGGAAGTCCTGCTCTTAAAACCGTAGCAAGAACTATATTGTCTTTTAGGACGTTCATGTTAGAGGTTCCGAGAGGAGTTGTTATGTCTTTATTTTCGTATTCGAGATTTTTACTTATTTCGTATGCGAAAATTTCACCTATTCGTTCTAAGTTTCTGCGGAATCTTAAACTGTCGGTTTGGATATTAATATCACGAATTTCAGAAATAAATTTGTTTAATACGGAATTTTGTTCGCCGAGGATATGTATCATTTTAAATAACTTGTAATGTTTTGTAAAAATATAAAAAAAGCGGTATTAAACCGCTTTAGACCGTTAAAATTTAATGATTAATATTTTTAATTTTTTCGGGATTATGTTTATGTTTAAACAGTATCATAAATAAGATTGCAACAACAAACGCATAAGCTGCAAAACTGAGCCATATGTTATGCCAATCCCATGTTTTATCAGGAAGTACAAAGTATTTATCAATTATGATGCCGCTTCCGAGTGCACCTATCATAGTTCCGAAACCGTTGGTCATCATCATAAAAAGTCCTTGAGCACTGCCTCGTATTTTGCTGTCTGTTTCGGTTTCAATAAATAATGAGCCGGAAATATTAAAAAAGTCAAATGCCATTCCGTAAACAACCATTGATGTAATAATCAGTACAAGTCCGAATCCTTCAGGTCCGCCTATTCCGAAGAAGGCGAAGCGTAAAACCCATGCAAACATACTGAATATCATTACTTTTTTTATGCCGAAGCGTTTAAGAAAGAACGGAATTGTAAGAATAAACAAGGTTTCTGAAATTTGAGAAACGGACATTACGATAGTTGAGTATTTTACGATAAAAGAATCGGAGTATTTAGGTATTTCTTTAAAGTGGTCGAGGAATCGGTCTCCGTACATATTTGTTAACTGTAACGATGCTCCGAGCATCATTGAAAAGATAAAGAATACAGCCATTTTATAGTTACCGAATAATTTAAAAGCTTCTAATCCGAACAGCTTAATAAATGATTGTTTTTCGTCGGTTTTTTGCTTCGGCGGACATTTCGGCAGGGTGAAAGAGTATATTCCGAGAATAAGAGATGCAATTGCTGATATATAAAACTGATTTTCACTTGCCTTATTACCTGTTAAATTGGTGAACCACATTGCAGCGATAAACCCGACAGTTCCCCAAACTCGTATAGGAGGAAAGTTTTTTACTACGTCTAATTTTGCAAGGTTTAAAGCGTTATATGCAATAGTATTGGTAAGAGCAATAGTAGGCATATAGAAACTCATTGCAAACAGCATAACCCAAAAAAATGTATGCGGGTCGTTTATAAACGGAAAACATGCTACGGCAGCTCCTGCCAAAAGGTGTGAAACGGCATAGACAACTTCTGCATTAACCCATTTATCTGCAATAATTCCTGTTAAAGTGGGCATAAATAATGATGCGATACCTAAAGTAAGGAAAACTGCTCCGAATTCGGTTGCTCCCCATCCCATTGTGCCGAACCAGTAGTTTGCAATTGTTATAAGCCATGCTCCCCAGACAAAAAACTGGAGAAAGTTCATTATTATTAATCTTAATTTTATGCTCATCAGTTTAGAATTTTGTTAAATTATTTGTTCTTTCTTCGCTTTTTCAATTCGTCTCTTATCAGTGAGGCTAATTCGTATTCCTCATTTTTTACGGCTTCATCCATCTTTTTCCTCAAGTCTTCTTCCGTCATATTTCGGAAGTTATAGGTATCTTCTTCCGTTGTTTCTTTTTTTTCTTTTTCGGCAGTTTGATTTTCATCATCAAAAACCATTGCGGCTTTATCCATTATTTCTTCCGTAACGTAAATAGGGGCATGAAATCTTAAGGCAATTGCTACGGCATCTGATGTTCTTGAGTCTATTTTTATTATTGCGTGTTCTCTTTTACATACAATTTCGGAATAAAAAATACCTTCTTCGAGTTTTATTATGTTTACTTCAAGGACTTCTATACGGAAAGAGTTTGCCATACTTACAAAGAGGTCGTGAGTTAAGGGGCGGTAAGGTTTCAGGTTTTCTAATTGTATTGCAATAGATTGAGCTTCGGCTGTTCCTATTATTACGGGGAGCCGTCTGTGATTGCCGTCTTCTTCTTCAAGAATGAGGGCATAGGCACCGGAACGTGTTTGGCTGTATGATAATCCTGCTATTCTGATACGAATTTTATTCATAAAGCTTTGTCTTGCTCGGTTTATTGAAAATAAAGGCAAAATTAATAATTAGCATAAAAATAACAACATTTTTTTAAGTGAGGGATATAATATCTTCGGGCTTTAAGATGTCGCGGTTTTTGTATCTTAAAAACAGTTGTGCCGTTGCAATTACATCCTTTTCGCAATATTCCGCAATTCTTTCAATGTCATTTTCTTTATAGTAAATTTCATATACCATACTTCCGTCAATATCATCTTTGGGTGTCGGGATGTTAAAAACAGCCGTCAGGAGTTCTAATGATGTATAGTGTTTGTAATCGCCGAATTTCCATAATTCTAAAGTGTCAAGATGTTTTACTTCCCACGGTTTTTTTCCTGCGAGATTAAGCATTTCGGGCAGTTTTATGCCGTTAATAAGCATTCGGCGGGCTATGTAAGGGTAGTCAAATTCTTTTCCGTTGTGTGCACACAGGTATTTTTCAGGAGAGTTGTAAGATTTTTCAATAAGGTTTTTAAAATCCGTAAGTATTTTATTTTCGTTATTTCCGAAAAATGATTTTGTTCTGAATGTATTTTTATAAAAAAAACCGACTGAAATACATATTATTTTCCCGAATTCCGCAAAAATACCGGCTTTCGGATATATAGTTTCGGGAGTTTCGTTTTTATCTTCCGGTTTTATGAGGTATTTTGATTTTTTTTTCCAAAGTTTTTGCATTTGAGCGGACAATTCTTTGAATGACGGCTCTGCGGGGACTGTTTCTATATCCAGAAATAAGATTTGATTATTTTTTATTTTATCGGTCATCAGATTTTTGGTTCAGATATTTTTCTATTATGGCAGACAGAAGCTCTATTGCTACTTTGTTGTGTCCGCCTTGAGGGATTATAATATCGGCAAAACTTTTTGAGGGTTCAATGAATTGCAGGTGCATAGGTTTTACTACGGCAGCGTATCTTTCCAATACTTTTTTTACTGTTCTTCCTCTTTCGGCTATGTCTCTTTCTATTACTCTTCCGAGGCGATCGTCGTCGTCGGCATATACAAAAAGTTTGATGTCGAAGAGGTCTCTTAATTTTTTATTAGTTAAGATGAGGATGCCTTCAACAATTATAACTTTATGCGGCAAGACGGTTTTTGTTTCGGCATTACGGGTGCAGGTGATGTATGAGTAGGAGGGCTCTTCTATTGCTTTTCCTTTTTTTAATTGTTGTATGTGTTCTATGAGTAAGTCCCATTCTATAGAGTCGGGGTGGTCAAAGTTAATTTTTTGTCTTTCTTCCGGAGGGATATGACTGTTGTCTTTATAGTATGAATCTTGAGAAAGAATTGCAACTTCTCCTTTCGGGAGTTGTTCGGTCAGTTTTCTTACAACGGTTGTTTTTCCGGAGCCGGTTCCTCCGGCGATTCCGATTATCAGCATTTCAGGTATTTTTAATTTAAGCAGTATCTATCGGAATTCAAAATTAAGAAAAAATAACATATTGACCGCTAAATTTGCTTTTAATTTTGTCCTTGCTGCATAATTTTGTCTACTTTAGGGTTTGTCGGGTCAACTTCTTTAAGTATGTTATATACTTTTTTCTTTTCCTGAACCGGAGCATCTGAGAATATTTTTACTATTTCATCAACTTTTGTTGTCAGCAGTATTCTGAGTATAAATGAATTGGCTTTTCTGTTGTAAACTTGTTTAAGGAATTGACAGGCATTTGCTATTTGATTTCTTCCTTCTTGGAGTTTTTCTGACATTATGTCTAAGCCGAGTCTGTGGTAACGATAATTAAATTTTCTGAGAGGTGCGTTTTCACTGCTCATTAAACCGTTTATGAGATAATATCTGTTATTTTGATTGGTTGTTCCAAATGCTTTCCAGTTGTTGTCGGGGTCGGATTGTGCATTGTTCATTATTTGATTTGCTTTTTCAAAATACGGTGTTCCGGAGTTTAGTCCGAAAGAATCGTAGTCAAGTCCTATGATTATGTATGCGTAGAATGCCAAAACAGATGTGAGGTTTGAAAGGTGTGTATTTTCGTTAAATTCAAGTGCTTGTCCTTCGGTATAAAAAAAATCAAAGTCGTTATCTTCTTTAAAATTGAACAATGTTGATTTATAATTGGTATTAAAAACGGGGCGTGTAGACTGCACTGAAATATTTCCGGTGAATTTGTCTATTCCGTTATATTTTGAAAGTGTTATTTGTATCTGGCATTCAATACGTTCATTATTAGAGAAAATATTATTAGTCCAGCTTCTGTTGTTCATAAATTCGTATAAATCTTGCTGCATTTTTCTGAAAAGCTCTTCGTTTGTTCCTTGTATTTGGCTTCTGTTAATGCTTATTCTGCAATTAAGCTCTTGGGAATATATTCGGAGGGTACTCAGGAAAAGTACTGTTATAAAAATAATTTTTTTCATAAACGAAAATGAAATTTATGAATCAGCCTTGATAAATTCAGTAATTATGTTCAGTATGTCCCGGGCTGCTTCGGCTTTTGATTTTAACTCAAAATTTTTAATATTATTGTCTTTATCTATAACAGAAATTTTGTTTGTGTCGTACCCGAATCCGGCACCTTTGTCTTTTAATGAGTTTAAAACAATAAAATCAAATTTCTTTTTTTTAAGTTTATTTTTTGCATTAATTAGTTCATTGTCTGTTTCTAAAGCAAATCCTACAGTTGTCTGATTTTTTAATTTTATTTTGCTCAATTCAAGGGCAATGTCTGTTGTGGGTTTTAATTTTATATTTAAATCGTTTGTTTTCTTTTTTATTTTTGAGATTGCAGGATTTTCGGGAGTGTAATCTGCCGTTGCGGCAGCAAATATTATTATGTTGTTTTCGGGAAAATGTTTTTTTGTTTGATTATACATTTCTTCAGCGTTTTCAACTGAAATTATTTTAATTTCCCGGTTTTCGGGCTTTATGTTTACGGGACCTGAAATAATTGTAACTTCTGCTCCGTTTTCAGCAAAAACTTCGGCAAGTGCGTATCCCATTTTTCCGCTTGAACGGTTTCCTATAAATCTGACGGGGTCTATATTTTCATAGGTTGGTCCGGCGGTTATTAAAA
>JALSMF010000388.1 GCA_026987795.1 Bacteroidales bacterium | reverse complement strand
TTTTTTTTTGGCTGAAATGGTTTTCAAGAAAATTTACGATGTTTTCGGGTTCTGCCATTCTGCCTTTTCCCTCCAGTCCGCTTGCAAGTTCTCCCGTTTCGGCATCAATTATATAATTTCCGAAAGATTTTAGTGTTTGTATGTTTTTTTGAACGGCAGGGTGGCGAAACATGTCTAAATCCATAGCCGGAGCCCAAAAAACGGGGCATTTTGCCGAGAGATATGTCGTAAGAAGCAGGTTGTCTGCAATTCCGTTTGCTGCTTTGCCTATTGTGTTTGCGGTTGCCGGTGCAATAACAAAAGCGTCAGCCCACAGTCCTATATCCACGTGCGAGTTCCAGTCTCCGTTTTCCGGATTGTAGAACATCTTGAGAACCGGTTTTTTAGAAAGTGCAGAAAGTGTAAGCGGGGTTATGAATTTTTCGGCAAAAGGTGTGGTTATTACTTGTATTTCCGCACCTTTTTTTATGAGCAGTCTTATAAGAATTGCAGCTTTATATGCTGCAATTCCTCCGGTAATACCGATTATGATTTTTTTCCCTTTCATTTTAGGGCATTATAGGGTTATGTTTTATTCTTTTTCTTTGTCATCGGCTTCTCTGAAATATATTTTGTCTTCAAGAAGTTCCTGCATTGCTATAAGGGTTTGTTTGGGCAGTCTTTCGTAAAATTTTGATATTTCAATTTGCTCTCTGTTTTCAAAAATTTCTTCAAGGTTATCTGTATAAGAAGCAAATTCCTGCAATTTTTTGTTTAGTTCTTCCTTTATTTCTTTTTGAATTTGGTTTGAGCGTTTGCCTACAATTACCAAAGATTTGTATATGTTTCCGGTATTTTTTTCTAAATCGCTGAAATCTCTTGTAATTGTTGTATCGGGAGCATTTGTTTTTTTATAGTCCATTACCGTTGTTTTTATTAAAATTGATTTAATTTATACTTGCTGTTTTATTATCGGTTAATTTTAATATTTGTTTTTCAGAATCTTCTTTAATTGTTTTAAGTTCTTTTATATAGATGCTTTCAGGATATTTTTCCGCAAATGTTTCAAAAGCTTTGACAGTATCTTCGTAGCGTTCTTTTTGTTTGGTTATGATACTGTTTTCGGCATATTTGTATTTAGACTTTACAATCAGATACATAATTTCTTCTTTATATTTTGTATCGGGAAAGTCTTTAATACTGTTATTTAAGGCAATCGTTGCGGCATTATAATACCCTATATCATAATACAACTTAGCGTTTAAAAACGATTTTGTTTCTAACTTTGCTCTTAATTCGTCGACTAATTTATTACATTCCTCAATTTTATTGCTTTCGGGATATTTTGTAATAAAAAGCTCAAATTCTTTAAGTGCGGTATATGTAGCCTGTTGGTCAAGTTTTGGTTTAGGAGCATCAAGATAATAACATTTTGCACTCATAAATTGTGCCTCTTCGGCGTGTTTTCCTTTCGGATAATCCGAAACATATTTTCTGAAATAATATCCGGCAAGGATATAATCTTTAAGGTGGTAATATGAGTCGGCAAATTTATATAAGGCATCTTCTCCGTTCGTTGTCATTCTTAAAGAAAGGATAATATCATCAAACAGAATTTGTGCCTTGGCATATTTTCCTGTTTCGTAATATTCAAGCGC
>JALSMF010000387.1 GCA_026987795.1 Bacteroidales bacterium | reverse complement strand
ATCCGAAGATTGTTCAAAAACGGTCTCCAAACTGTCAAGTTTTGTTTTGTTTTGTGCCTTGACGGTAATTTGTAAACAATTGAACAACAATATAATAATCAGAATTTTTTTCATTTTAACAGAATCTTATTTTCTTGTGAAATTTCTTGTACAGGTTTTTATTAAAATTTTTACAGTTTTTGTTTAAGCATCATTTACGGTCATGTAAACCAGTGTTTGGTTTAACAATCCGTAAGCAATTTCTCCGAAAGTAACGGGTCCGCCGATTGATATTTTTTTATTTTCCAATTCTCCGTACAGATAATTTAAAATGCAATTGCACGAAAATGCAATCTCGTTGTATAATTTGGGAACTTTTATTTTAAATTCTTTTTTGTAATCTACAACCGGAACAGCGAATTTATATATTCTGTTTTCAAATACCGGAGCGTAAAAATGTACGGTTTTATTTTCGGTATTAACTTCTTTTATGCTTACGTTTATTTGAATACCGGAATAATCGGCAACTATCGGTATTTTTGTATCAATCTTATTATTAACGATATAATCGGCAAAATTTTGTTTTTCTCCGTTAATTAAGCATTCTTCGGCAGAAAATCCGCTTTCCGGAAATAAAATTTCATCGGCTTCTTTATTTTGTTTAAATATATTAACGATATTAACACCTGCTTGTTTGTTTTCGGGTAATTCAACATGTATTGCTATTGCTTTGTCGTTAAAATTTTCTCCGGTTCTTCCGTCAAAAATTTTTGCTTTTGCATTGCCGTCGTTTAAATCAAAACCGGAAATCCATCCGACAAAGGGATTTTTATACAGTTTTCTGATAAGTCGGTTGTTAAGAGCAAAATATTCATGAATTTCGGAAAAAGCGGGGATTATAAAAATCGTAAAACCGTTTTCATAAATATTTTCCGAAATTTCATCAAAATTATCTTCGGTATAGGTTTCGATTTTGAAATTCTTTACTAATGCGGTTAAATCTTCAACATATATTTTGTCCTGCGTAAAAATGCCTCCGTTTTTTTTGTCTATAATATAAGGTGTGGTTCCGGCAATCCATTTTCCTTCGGGAAGTTGCGAAAGTATTTTTTCGTCTCCGGCTAATGATAAAATTTTATTGTTTTCTATTAATTGTTTTACTTCCTGTAATGTAAGAATTTCGATATCTTTCATTTTTTTATTTTATTTTTTCATTTAAAAATTTACTGTATGCTTTATCTTCTTTCAAAATGTGTTGAAGGAGCCATTTTTTTAAATAATCCATCAATTCATAGGGAATATTTGATAAATTATTATTATAATTTTTAGTCCAAATTTCTACTTTATTAATAAATTCCGAATGTTCGTCTTTATGTTTTTTTGTATCGGGATAGTTGTATTTAACAAACAGTTCTTCTTCTGTTTTAAAATGAGACTGTGTATAATCAGTCAGTTCTTCAATAATTTCCGGTATTATTGCTTCGGCTGTTCCTTCCGAAAAGGCATTAAACAATTTATTTATAATATCGATTAATTGTTTATGTTGTTTGTCTATTTCTTCAATATTTACAGAGTATATTTCGCTCCACGTAATAAATTCTTTACTCATTTTTATGTAAATTTTTGATGTTCCGATTAAATGAACACCTTATAATAATTAAAATAAAAAATCGGATTTATTTATCCGATAAAAATTCCGAATATTTCATATCTTCAACAAGAATATGATTAGTCCACCAATTTTTAAGATATTCAATCAGCTCATAATGTGCATCTTCCGAACCTTTCTTGAGCAGTTCTTTCAACTCTTCGGTTTTATTTCTGAATGATTGGTGTTTTGCTTCGTGTTCTTCTTTTTCAGGATAATTATATTTGAAAAGCAGCTTTTCTTCCGAGTTTAAGTGGAAATTTGAATAATCAATCATTTCCTGAAGAATGTCGCTGAGTATATTTTGTGCATTTCCTTCTTTAAAGGCATTAAAAAGTTTATTTATAATTCCGATTAATTTTTTATGTTGTTTGTCCATTTCCGAATTTCCTACGGAATATGATTCGTTCCAGTTTATAAGATTTTCTGTCATTTTTTTATGCTTAAATCTGTGTTATTAACTTTTTTGTACAGAATTAATAAATAATATTATCGGTAAGCAGAATATTACTTATTAATATATGCTAAATATGTACGATCGGTACCCATAATATGTTTAATTAACCAGTCTCTTAAAAAAGTCATCAGGTCATAAGTTGTCGTCATATTTCCGTCTTTTACTTCTTGATGATAGCGTTTTAATTCGTCAACAAATTCTTTGTGTTTCTTTTTATGTTCATCGGTATCCGGATAATTCGAATTTGAAAATATTTCTTCTTCCGCCGTAAAGTGAAAAATCGTATAATTTACGAGTTCATTAATAATTTCATCGATTTTTTCATGGGCTTGTGCGGTTGCAAAGGCATTATAAAAATCGTTAATAATATCGACCAGTTTCATGTGTTGTTCATCAATAAGTTTTACACCTAATTCATATGTTGAATTCCATCGGATAAGTATTTTTTTCTCTTCCATAACTATTAAAATTTTATTGCTTTTTTTATATAATTATCGGCATAACCCGATAATTTATTTTACAAACGGTAAATATGTTGTATCCGTTTCTTTTATATGTATAATGAGCCAATCTTTCAGGAATGTTACCATATCATAGGATGTTGTAAGGTTTCCCTCGCTTACTTCTTTATGATATTCTTTAAGTTTGTTGACAAAAACTTTATGTTTTTTCATATGGTTCTCGGTATCGGGATATGATGAATTTTTAAACATTTCTTCTTCTGCCGTAAAATGAAAGATTGTATAGTTTACTAATTCATTTATTACTTTTCCTATTTCTACATGACCTTGTGCAAAGGCAAAAGCATTATAAAAATCATTAATGATGTCTACTAATTTTTTATGCTCATCATCAATTTTTTCAATTCCTATTTCATAGTCGGGACTCCACTTGATAAGTGTTTTTTTTTCTTCCATTGTTTAATTATTTTCTTCGTTTATTTTAATTTTATTTTCTTTAAAATATTTTTCATATTTTTTATCTTCTCCCATAATATGTTCAATCAGCCATTGTCGCAAAAAATTCATAATATCATAAGTAACAGTAACTTTTCCGCTTTCTAAACGATGCTTTAATTCTGTAGCTTTACCTACAAACAGCATATGTTCTTCTTTGTGCTTATCGGTATGAGGATATTTGTATTTTTCAAAATATTTTTCTTCGGTTTTAAAATGGTAATCAGTATATTTTATCATTTCTGAAACAATTTCTGACGCTTTATCATGAGCATCACCTGATAAAAAGGCTGCATATAAATCATTAATCATTTCGACAAGCTGTCGATGCTGTTTGTCAAATAGTTCATAACCTACGGAGTAAATATTGTCCCACACAATTAACTTTTTCATTTTTATAATTTTTTCGGAAATTTACATTTCTCTTTCTTTTAGCGTAAACGGAATGTTAAATAATTCGCTGATATCTTCGGCACTTTCTAAACTGTCTGTATCGTCTTTATCGTAATACCAGATTACTTTTATATCCTTTCCGTTTTTGTTATATATCATAAATTTAGACATCATATTTAGTATATATTTGTAAGTTACACTGTTAAAAACATTAAGGTAAAATTTGCAAATCAACTCACATTCTATATTTTGAAATTTTGTATCAATATATTCAATAATTTTTTTATAAAAGTTATCTGAATTATTGGCATATGAAAAACCGTAAATTTCAAAAACACAATTGTGGACATCTATATTTACAAAAGGGGTTGATTTTGTTGCTTCAATTTTAAGCATGTTACAAGTTTTTAATTACAAAATTATTATTATTTTTATTATAAATTTAATTTGACAGGTTAGCAAAAAGATAACAATTTGTTTAATTACTTTTTTCTTTAAAAATAACAGGTAAATCAAATAATTCTTCAATATCCTTTCCTAATATTAAGTTGTCTTCATCTTCTGTGTCGAAAAACCATATAATTTTTATTTTTTTTCCTTGTTTTTGTAATTCCGCAAATTTAGTCATCATGATAAGTACATTTTTATAAGTAATACTATTTGAGACTTTAAAATTAAATATACAATTGATATTACATTTGATATTCAGCATTTCTGTATCTATCCACTCAAGAACTTTTTCATAAATTTCATTAATATTTTCTGAAAAAGAGTTTCCTCTGATTTCAAAAATACAATTGTCAACCGACAGTTGAACAAAAGGGCTGCCAGGAGTTTCTTGTATAATCATTTTGTTGTTTAGTTATGATATACAAAAGTAAAAAAAAATAATAATTTTACGTATTAAGATACGTAAATATCAAATAAAACATTATTTTTGTTTTTGATAAAAGTATAAAATAAAAATGATTTTGAATAAAATTATTTAAAAATAAGTGGAAAAACAAGAAATTATAAATGAATTGAATAAAGCGAAAAATGCTCATGTTATGTGGTTTGCAAATGCTATGGCATTATCGGTGGGAACAGACCCGGGGGATTCGAGTGTGCCGAAAAAACATACGGAATGTACATTCGGGAAATGGTATTACGGTGCAGGACAGGAAAATAACGGACTTGATTCTTATAAGGCAATTGAAATAATTCATAAAAAATTGCATGATAAATACAATGAAATTTTTGCTGAATTTGAAAAACTGAGTTCAGAATGTATTTTTGAAAATATTGCCTTACGGGATTCGCCGCAACAACAAAAGTTTAACGCTTCAATTGAAGAATTAAAAGTAATTTCTAAAGAGTTATTGGCTAAATTAGCCGAATTAGAGAATGATTTATAAAAAGTAATTAAATGAAAATAAACAAAACTCTTATCCTGATTTTTATTTTTTTTATATACAGCGGAATTATTTCGGCTCAAACACAAAAATTTCATTTATCTCGTCAGGATTCGGCAAATTTAACAGCCTTAAAACAAAAAGCCGAAGAATACAAAAACAAAAAGTTTTTTAAGCAAGAAAGTGATTGTTATAATAAAATTGCAACCTTATGGTGGGAGCATAATTATTTTGAAAATGCCGTCAATTATTTTAATAAATCATTGGCAATTAATGACCGGCTTGCCAATGAAAATGCCATTGCCATGATTAACAGTAATTTGGCATTGATATATGCCGATAAAGGCGATTATGAAAAATCATTGGAATATTTTAAGAAGACATTAACTATTCGAACCATTCGGAAAGAAAAGGTGGGTATAATAGCTGCAAGAATAAATATGTCCGTAGTGTTAAACAATTTAAAAAGATACGATGAGTCGATTAATCATTTAAAAAAAGCATTAGACCTTGCCAGGGAAATGAACGATCCGGTTCAAATGCGTTCGTGTTACGGTATGCTTTCCGAAACCTACGAAAAAGCAGGAGATACCAAAAACTCGATGTATTATTTCGGTTTATATCGTGATTTTAACGAATTGGTTGAAGGAAAAAAAGTTAAAAAAGCATACGAATATGCCAAAGAACAAGAATTACAAAAAAAACTTGCAGAAAAAGAGAATGAAATAAAAGAACTTGAATTAATTAAGAAAAATTATGAATTAATAACAACCGGAAAAAAACTGAAAAAAACCGAATCGGAAAATTTAAGTTTGTTAGATACCATATCTGAAAAAGAGTTAAAAATCAGGTACATAGAAAATGAAAAGAAATTAGAAGAAATAAAGAATAAGCAAATTGTATTAAAAAGTAAATTGTTAATCAGGAATATAATTTTAGTAAGTTCCATAATATTATTGATTTTGTTTATCGTTGTTTTTTTCTATATACAAAAACAAAAAGCAAATAAAATATTGAAGGTAAAAAATGCCGAAATATCTCAAAAAAATGAGGAAATACAGGTACAAAAAAATAATATAGAAAAATTGCTGAAAGAAACAACCGAAGCCCACGAATCAATTAAAAAAAGCATTGATTATGCCGCATTTATTCAAAATGCGATGATTAATAAAACACCTAAACTAAGCGATTTTTTACCAAACTCATTTATTTTATACAAACCGAAAGATATTGTAAGCGGTGATTTTTATTGGTATTCCAAAGTTGATGATAAAATTGTTGTTGCAGCCGTTGACTGTACCGGACACGGTGTTCCGGGTGCTTTTTTAACTGTTTTGGGAAATAATTTGCTGAATCAAATTGTTTCTGTATCAAAAATTACGGATCCCGGCGAAATTCTTTTACGTATGCACCATTCCGTTACCGATGCGCTGAACCAAAAAAGCAGTAACAACAAAGACGGTATGGACATTGCCCTATGTACCGTTGACACAAAAACAAATAAATTGTATTTTGCCGGTGCCAATAACCCTTTGGTTATGATAGTTGATGATGAAATGCAAATAATAAAAGGAAACAAATACGGAATAGGCGGATTTGCTTTAATGTTACACAATAAACGAACTGAAATTTCAGGAACAACCAAAATGTACGATACTTATGAATTTGATATTGAACAAAACTATGATATTTACATTTTTTCCGACGGATTTCAAGACCAGATAGGCGGTAACCGATTAAAAAAATTGGGTTCAAAAAAGTTTTTTGAACTTTTGAAATCAAACCATCATTTAAGACCTGATTTACAAAAAAAACAGCTTATTAATTTTTATAAAGAATGGAAAGGAGCTAATGAACAAGTTGACGATATCGTGATAATAGGAATAAAATTTTAAAAACTCGAATATAAAATGAAAAGACTGAAATATTTCGCAATAATCGTATTAATTAGCTGTACGTTTTACGGAAATTCACAAAATCAACTTACCGTTGAAAAAAAATCCTATGAAGATTCAACAGGTTTGTTGTATTGGAATAGAAGTGTTCCCGCTTATTTGCATCTTTCCTCAACACCCGACGGAAAGGGAAATTTGCTGAAAAGTAAAATAAGTGCAAAATACGCAAATCCCTTTTATTTTGATGCAGAAGGAATTAACTATATGCGAACACATTATGCCGTAGATACGGCAAGTAAAAAAACAGTTTATCCGCATATTGAAATTTTATGGGAAGTATATGCCGACGGAACAGCACCGGTTTCACATACTGAATTCAGCGGAGCAAAAAAATACGTTTTAGGCGGTAAAACCTACTACGGAAAGGGTTTAAAAATTAAAATAAGCTCAAAAGATGCCGGCTCGGGTGTCGAAAATATATACTATTCCGTTAATTCAAAACCGTATCAAAAATACGAAAATGAAATAATTCCGAATCCGAATGATGCTTCCTGTGAACTGAAATATTACGCAGTTGACAGAGTCGGTAATATTGAAGATGCGAAAAAAAATACGGTAAAATTCTTTATTGATGAAGATGCACCCGAAACCTTTCACAATATTACGAATATTGATTTAGAAAGAAGTATTATTGCTTTAAATACAAAGATTTACCTTAATGCTTCCGATGCAAAATCGGGATTAAAAGCAACCTATTACAAATTTGACGAAGGACCTTATATTCCGTATAACGGAAATATCCTTCCTTTAAAACAATTATCCGAAGATAATCATGTTTTAATTTATTATTCAGAAGATAAAGTCGGAAATAAAGAAACTCCGAAAACATTTAAGTTTTTCTTAGATAAAAGTGCACCTATCTTAACTTCCGATGTTCTCGGAGACAGATTTATAGTAGATAATAAAATTTATTTTTCAGGCAGAACAAAGCTTAAACTTACGGCTGTTGATAACAAATCCGGCGTAAAAGAAGTAAAATATGCAATTGACGGCTCCGAATTTAAAAAATATAACGCCCCGTTTTATTTGCCTAAAAAACCCGGTTTTCATATTGTAAAATATTATGCCGTTGACAAAATGAATAACAACACCGGCATCGGCGGAAGTAATTACAAAAATTACAAGTACTCCACCAAAAAAATATATGTAGATTTAGTGGGGCCGTCATTAAACCATTCTTATATCGGAAAACGTTTTTATACTCGTGATACGGTATTTCTCGGCAAAAATTCCAAAATTAAACTGTCGGCAACAGACAGTGAATCTGGTTTGCAATATATATCTTATTCGCTTGACGGCGAGCAAAAAGAAACGATGTATAAAGAGCCGTTTACTGTGCAGGGTAACGGAAAACACATGATTGAATATTTCGGTTACGACAATGTAAATAACAGAAATGTCGGGCGATTTTATGTTATAGTTGACGGAAATCCGCCCGAACCGGCTTACACTTTCAGTGTAGAACCGTACAGAACCGATAACGGAATGAACGTTTATCCGGCTTATGTTATGGTTTATCTTTCGGGTGCCGATAAAATGACAGGAACCGAAAAGATTTTTTATTCCGTAAACGGAAGTATTGAAAAACTTTATACCGCTCCGGTTTCAGGATTTAAAAAAGGAGAAAATACGCTTAAATTCAAAACCGTTGATAAGCTCGGAAATGAAAAATATGAAGAAATAAGTTTTCTAATTGAATAGTTTGTTTTAAAATTATAATCAAACTATATTTTAACGATTAATTGATACATTCAATAAAAAAATACAAATATTTTTTTGCGGAAAAAATATTTAATTTATCTTTGCACCCGCTTTTACAGATAAAGGAAATATCGGGCGATTAGCTCAGTTGGTTCAGAGCACTTGGTTTACACCCAAGGGGTCACAAGTTCGAATCTTGTATCGCCCACAAGAAAATTTAACGGAAAAAGGCAGTATTCAATGAAAATACTGCCTTTTTTTGGTTCTTAACACTTTATTTTTTAAGCCTTGCTTTTTTTATTGCCGGAGTATTGAAACGAAGTTTTAATACTCCCCAAAGAGCTTCACTGAAAATGCCGCCGCTCATTTTTGAACTGCCTTCGGTTCTGTCCGTAAAAATTATAGGAACTTCTTTTATTTTATATCCGAAAATTACGGAACGATATTTCATTTCTATCTGAAAGCCGTAACCTTTCATTTTAATTTCATCAATACCTATATTTTCAAGCACTTCTCTCTTGTAACACACAAAACCTGCTGTTGTGTCTTTAATTTTCATTCCTAAAACGGTTCTGACATAAGCCGAAGCATAATAAGAAATCAAAATACGCCCGAGGGGCCAATTGACAACACTTATTCCTTTAATGTAACGGGAGCCTACCGCTACGTCGGCACCTTGTTTTTTACATGCTTCGTATAAATTCAGCAAGTCG
>JALSMF010000386.1 GCA_026987795.1 Bacteroidales bacterium | reverse complement strand
AACTGATAACCCTGACAAAATTAAAAGACTTGAAGATAATAATGCAGGAGCTGTTGTATTAAAATCCTTATTTGAGGAACAAATAAATGCTGAGACCCACAGAACCGTAAACGGCGGTATTAATGATTATCCGGAGGCGTATGAGTATATAGAAAAGTACACGCGACACAAAGTACTTGAAGATTACTTAAATTTAATTGCAGAATCAAAAGATTCTGTTGAAATTCCGGTAATTGCCAGCATAAACTGTGTTGATGACGAGGAATGGACATCTTTTGCTAAAGATATCGAAGAAGCAGGAGCCGACGCACTTGAACTTAATATTTCCGTGCTGCCGTCAGACCCGTTTAAAGACGGCAAAGATATTGAAGATATGCATTTTAAGATTACTGAAAAAGTTAAAAAAACTGTGTCGATACCGTTGTCTGTAAAAATAAGTTATTATTCGGCAGGTTTGGCAAAATTGATATATAATTTAAGTGCTTCCGGAAATGTTAGGGGAATAACTTTGTTTAACAGGTTTTATAATCCTGATATTGATATTGAGACATTAAAAATTACCTCTTCAAATGTTTTCAGCACGCCTGATGAATATACTTTGCCTTTACGTTGGGTGGCTTTGCTTTCGGGAAAAGTTGATGCGGATTTAGCAGCAACTACAGGAATTCATAACGGAATAAGTACTGCAAAACAGATATTGGCGGGAGCATCGGCAGTACATATTGTTTCGGCAATATATAAAAACGGGTTTGAATATATCGGAGAGATAATAAAAGAATTTGAAAATGTAATGATTAATCATAATTTTGCAACTGTTAAAGATATGAAAGGGAAATTAAGTTTTCATAATATGAATTATAACAGAGCGTACGAAAGAATTCAATTTATGAAATATTTCGGCGGTATTACATAGCAATACTAGATAACAATAAATAATAAAGTAAATTATATGGAAAATAAATTAAATGCCGTAGTAACTCAGATAATACAAGTATCTCCGTCTATGAAGATTTTCAGGATTGCACCTGACGGGTGGGAACTTCCGGATTTTCTGCCGGGGCAATTCACAGCATTAGCTCTTCCGGCTTCTGCATCTCGAGTTCCTGATGCAACTACGGAAACAGAAGAACTTCCTCCGGATAAAATGATAAAAAGAGTGTATTCAATAGCATCGTCTTCTCAGTCTAAGCAATTTATTGAATTTTATATTTCTTTAGTCCGTTCCGGAGCATTAACTCCGAGATTATTTAATTTACAAATCGGAGACAGAATAGAATTAGGTAAAAAAATGGTAGGTATGTTTACCTTAGAGCAGGTTCCCGAAAATCATAATATTGTATTGGTGGCAACAGGTACGGGAATTGCTCCTTACGTGAGTATGCTGCGTTCAAATATTTTAGGAACAAGTAAAAGAAAAATTGCAGTAATTCACGGTGCTGCAAATTCTTGGGACTTGGGCTACAGTTCCGAATTAATGTTGTTGGAAAGTTTATCTGACAGATTTACGTATTTACCTACAATTATTGATGCAAAAAAAGAGCATGCTCCGTGGGGAGGAGATACTCGCTTTGTTCAGGATATGTGGGCTGACGGTGTTATTGAAAAAGCTTGGGGAATAAAACCTATGCCGGATAATACACACATTTTCCTTTGCGGAAACCCTAAAATGGTTGAGAGTATGTTTGAAATATTGGCAAAAGACGGTTTTAAAGAGCATAAGAGAAAAGAACCGGGAGAAATTCATGTTGAAAGTTGGGGATAAGAAGTAATATACTTCATAGATATAAACAGAAAGAGATGCCTTTTTTGACATCTCTTTTCTTTTTATGATATGTTTCTTAACCTAAAGAGCCTGTTTCTTTTTCAACTTCGTTTAATATCTCGCATGATTTTACAAGTTCTTTCATCTTTGTATGATCTTTATACAGGGGTCTGTCAATATCTAAAAACTCAACATATTTACGTATTACCTCCTTGGCTTTTGTAACACCTTTTCCGAATCTGTATTCCCTGAAATCAAGGGCTTGGGCTGCAGCCATAAATTCAATTCCGAGAATTCCGTAAGCATTATCTAAAATTTGAAAGTTTTTTATTGCCGTGTTCATTCCCATTGAAACAAAATCTTCCTGGTCGGCAGCTGCAGGGATAGAAAGTATGCTTGCCGGTGCCGATAAAATGCGTTGTTCGGTAATTTGCATATCGGCAGTGTATTGACTGAGCATAAGTCCGGAGAACATTCCGGCTCCTTTTGTTAAAAAAGCAGGGAGCCCTGAACTTAAAGCCGGATTATTAAGTCTGTTCATTCTTCTTTCAGACAATACGGAAACCATTGTTATTGCAGTACCTGCCATATCCATAGGTAAAGATACCGGAGTTCCCTGAAAATTAGCACCTGAAAGTTGCATATTTTCTTCCGGAAAGAATATAGGGTTATCACCGACTCCGTTGAGTTCAATTTCTACCTGTGAGCGGGCATAAGCCAATGCGTCGTGAGCAGCACCGATAACTTGTGGTGTTGAACGCATAGAATAAGCGTCTTGTACCTTATGAGAAATTTTTCCGGCTTTTAAATCTCCTCCTTCAATTAGTCTTTCTATTGCTTCAGCACTTCTTACGGCACCTTTAAAACCTCTTATTTCGTGAAGTTTTTTTATATATGCTCCCATATTTGCTTTAAGTGCTTCAAGAGACATTGCGGCAGCTATCTCTGCTTGTTTAAGCCAATTATTTGCATCGTATAAAAAAATTGCACTCATTGCAGTCAGAACATTTGAGCCGTTAATGGTTCCCAGTCCGTCTCTGGCTTTAAGTCCCGGAACTTTAATACCGGCTCTTTCCATAGCTTCTTTTCCGGGCAATAGTTCTCCTTTATAATAGGCTTCGCCTTCTCCAAGCAGCAGCAGTGCTATTTGAGACATAGGAGCTAAATCTCCGGATGCACCGACTGAGCCTTTTTGACACACATAGGGCGTAACGCCTTTATTCAGCATTTCGATTAATGTAAGTGTTATTTCCGGACGGATACCGGAATTGCCGTGTGCGTGAACGTTTATTCTGCCGAGCATTGCTGCACGCACATATTCTAAGGGCATAGGGTCGCCTATACCTGCCGAGTGATTATAAATTAAATATCGTTGAAAATCTTTTACTTGGTCGTCTGTCAATACGGTTTCAGAAAATTCGCCTATGCCGGTATTAACACCGTACATTATTTCGCGTGCATCTATTTTTTTTTCCAGCATTGCTCTGCAAACCTTTATACGTTGTAATGCATCGGGATGCAGTTCTGCTTTTTCATTATGTCGTGCTACGTTTACCACATCTTTTATTGTCAAATTTGAACCTGTTATTATATATGCCATAATTTTTACTGTAAGAGTTATTAAGTTATAATTTTGGTTTTAAAAATTTATTGAGACATATCTTTGTTCACGGGTACCTGACGTTTCCCGGCTTACTTTTGTATCTTCTTATAATACGAAACATTATTTGCGATTATTTGATTTTATATTATTTGACTGTGATTTTGCTATCAGCTTATTTTCAGAATTATATATAAGGCATTCGGTATTGATTATGTTTTTTCCTTTTCGGATTATTTTTGCTTCTGCAGTAATTTTTTCTCCCTGTTTTGCTGAACTTAAAAAATCGGTATAAAGATTTATGCTCGGGTAAAAATCGGGTAAATTTAAAGTTGCTATTGTTGCTCCCGTCATTTCATCGGCTATTAAGGTAATCATACCGCCGTGCAGCATACCTGCAGGGTTCGTCATTTCCGCCCTGACGGTAAATTCAGCTTTCAGGTATCCTTCTTTAACTTCAATAAGCACCGGCTTAAGCCACATTCCCGCCGGAGACGGTGATTGTGTCAGCTCTTTTCCTGTTTGTGATTTGAAATACTCTACAATTTTATTCATTTTATTTTTATGAACTTTTTTATTACGGTACTGTCATTCGCTGTTTTTATTTTCAAAAGATATATTCCTCCGGAAAGATTACTTATATTTGCTTCTTTGATGTCTTCTTCTCCGAAAAAAATGTTTTTAATTTCTTTTCCGGATACAGAATACATCTTAATATCACAAATATTGGTGTTTTTTCCCGTAATTTTAATTTTATTATCAGCAGGATTCGGATAAATAATTATATTATCAGGTAACTCTTCCGGCTTGTTCGGGTCATATTCAGACCAAAAGAAGTTGTTTTTATATGAAGTATACCAATAGCCGGAGTTATTGTTCCACAGATTAAATATTGCGGATATAAGGTGATTCAGAGAATCGTAAGTATAGATATATTTATAAGAGTTTATCCATGTTTTTGAAACGGAATCCCAAAATTGTTTAGTAATTGAGAGTTTGTTTCCGTTCGTGTCATAAGTGTAAATAATTCTGTGCACATCCGTCCATTTGTTATTGTCCCAATCTTGCCCTGTGTAAACTAAAATATTTCCTCTGTTGTCATATTCGTATAAATCTCTAAAGGTATTTACCCATACATTTTGCTGCAAATCCCAATTCTGATTTATTATTTCTGTAATATTACTGTTTGAATCGTAAGAAAAAAGTAACTTTTTTGCATTAACCCAGGAGCTTGATATCGTATCCCAATTCTGATTTGTTTGTGAGATTAATAAATTATTTATGTTATATGTATATACTTCTCTGTATTTATTAGCCCAATTTTGAGTTTCTCTTTCCCAAGTCTGTGTAATATATTCTGTTTTATTTCCTGATGCGTCATATGTATTTGTATATTTTTCTTTATTCAACCACGTATTATTTTCAAAATCCCAAACATATAAAGTATATGTTGCTAAAAGGGCTCCTGCATTATATGAAAAAGTTTCTTTATAGTTATTTTCCCATTCGGATACAGATGTATTCCAATCTTGAAAAATATTTTGAATTAAATTTCCGTAATTGTCATAACTAAACAGAGAATTTTTATAATATTCCCAAGTTTCGGATTCATTTTTCCAATTTCTGACTAACTCTCTTGTCTGATACCCTGAAGTATTATAGTATAAATTATAGAATTGAGAATTTATCCATTTTTCTGTATTCTCAGACCACATTTGATAAACATAACTTAGCGGGTTGCCGGTATTATCTCTTTGTGTAACTTTAGTTCTTGCGTATAAAATTAAATTTCCTGAATTATTAATGTAATAATAAACGGAATCTTGTACCCATACCAAATTGTCATTGTTTTGCGACAATCGAAAATAGTTTTCCGTTTTCGGAAAACCAAAGTTTTTTGTTTGAGAAAATGTAATATTAGTTCCTATTGTTACCAATAGGAACGCTAATGACATCTTCAGTATATATTCAGAAAAAATACGCATTAAGTTTAAAAATCTATACTTGCAAATTTAATTATTTTTTTAACTTTTTATAAGATAATTATTTTTAAAAATTAATATGAAATGAATGATATGTCAAAATAAAAATAACTAAATTTACAGATATTTTAAAAACAAAACTTAATTTCTTAGTTATGAAACGTCTCATAAAATTTATTTTATCAGTAAACTTTATTTTCCTGTTTGTTTTTTCAAATTCCGAAGCACAAGAGTTGGTAATTTTGCATACAAACGATATGCACTCAAAATTAACCGGCTACGGTCCGGAAAGTGAATATACCCCGACAATTACAAATAATGATGTTACGTTAGGCGGCTTTGCGCGATTGGCAACACTTTTTGACAAAGAAAAAAGTAAAAATAAAGATGCAACACTTATTTTAGATGCGGGAGACTTTATGATGGGAAGCTTATTTCATATAGCTGAAGCTGAAACGGGTTTTCAACTTAACCTGATGAAAGAAATGGGTTTTGATTATATGACAATAGGCAATCATGAGTTTGATTTCGGACCCGAAGCATTTGCAGATATGCTTAATGCAGCAGAAGAAAAAGGAGGGTATCCTGACATAGTTTGTTCAAATATTATTTTTGACAAAAACACAGAAAGTGATGACGCCCTTGAAAAAATATATAACGACAACAAAATAAAACCGTTTGACATTATAAAAAAGAACGGTTTGACAATAGCGATTTTCGGTATCCTCGGGAAAGATGCATCATCGGTTGCTCCGGCAAAAAAGCCGGTAACTTTTGAAGAGCCTGAAGATGCTGCCGAAAAAATTGTTAAAATGTTAAAAGAAAAATATAATCCCGATTTAATTATTTGCTTATCGCACAGCGGGTTTTATCTTTCTGAAGACGGAAAGTCTTATGTGGGAGAAGATATTGAACTTGCCGAAAAAGCTCCGGATATTGACATTATAATAAGCGGACATACCCACGTAAAAACGGAAAAACCTATAAAAATTAACAATACTTATATCGTTCAGACAGGAGCTTATATCCGTAATCTCGGAAAAATAAGTTTAAAAGTTGAAAAAGGAAAAATTACAAAATTTGATTACCGGTTAATTCCCGTAAATGATGAAATTGAAGGAAATGTTGAAGTTTATGAAGAAATTTTGAAACAAGAAGAATATATAAACCGAAAATATTTATCTAAACTTAATTTAAACTATAAAACCGAAATAGGACAGACAAATTTTAATCTGATAAGAAACTACAATGATTTAAAAAACAGCAACCTCGGACCGTTTATTGCTGATGCTGACAGATATTATCTGACAAAAAAAGGAATTGATGTTGATTTCAGTTTGGTAGCATCGGGCACAATAAGAGAAGATATATTGAAAGGGCAGAAAGGTATTCTTACCGTTCCGGATGCTTTCAGAGTTATGTCGCTCGGCAAAGGTCTTGACGATATTCCCGGTTATCCTTTGGCAAAAATATACATAACTGCGAGCGAGGTTAAAAAACTTTCGGAAATTATTGTAATGTCAAGACCCGATGGCGGTGACGGTTACTTATATACATCAGGATTGAAAATTTATGCCGATCCGAAAAAAATGATGTTACGAAAAGTTCAAAAAATTGAAATAAACGGAAAAAATATTGATTTTTCAAAAAAGAATAAAAAAATGTATTCTGTTGTTGCTAATACTTATTTATTGAGTTTTATAGGAAGAATAAAGGAGATGAGTCACGGATTGGTTAAAGTTGTTCCGAAAGATGAAAACGGAAATCCTGTTACGGATATGAACAAACAGATTATTGACATAAACTCCGAAAAAAGCGGCATTCAGGAAGCAAAAGAATGGGTTGCCTTAATAGAGTTTATGAAGAGTTTCGAAAAAGCCGAAAGCGGTTTGCCGGTAATCCCCGATAAATACAAAAACGGAGACAAAAGTTTGATTGAGATAACCAAATAAATTTTAAGATTTATAAGGATAAAAACTGATTGTTCATATTTATAAATTTTCACTTTTAATAACTGTTAATTTTTCTCTTGTCATTTCCTGCATAGAGTAGGGTATGCCGCCTATTCCCGTTCCGGAGTCGTCCCAGCCGCCGAACGGCATCCAGTCAACACGAAACGCCGTATGGTCATTTATCATAACGGCTGATGCACGCAACTCTCTTGAACACTTCATGGCTATATCTATATTTTTAGTGTATACGGCAGACTGAAATGCAAAGGGTAAACTGTTGGCACGTGTAATTGCTTCATCAATATTGTCATATTCATACAGGCAAACAACAGGTCCGAAAACCTCTTCATTACTTACTTTTGCCTTGTCTGAAGGATTTAAAATAACTGTGGGTTCGTACAATTTTTCCGAAATACGCTTGCCTCCGCACAAAATTTTACCACCGTTTTCTTCGGCTTCTTTAACCCAATTTTCCACTCTGTCAATTTCCTCTTTTATTATTATCGGACCTACATCTGTATCTTCTTTCAGAGGATTGCCGGTTTTCAGTTTTTTAACTTCTGCTGTAAATTTATCTCTAAATACTTTTAAAATATCTTTATGAACAAAAATCTTTTGCACTGACACGCAAACTTGCCCTGCATGATAAAAACCTCCCTTTACCAATTCCGGTATTGCTTTTTCCGTATCAGCATCGGGTTGAACAATTACAGGAGCAACGCCGCCGTGTTCGAGTGCATACCTTGTGCCCGGCGATAGTTTTGAAGCCAAATACCAGCCTATTTTTGCCGAGCCTATAAAAGACATATAATTAACCCTCTTATCCGTTACCAATTTTTCTGCCGTTGAACTTTTACATACCGCAACTTGGCAGTATTCTTTCGGCAAGCCGGCTTCGTATAAGATGTTTACAAAATTAATACATGATAAGGGAGTGGTTGATGCAGGTTTTATAATTACCGGAGCTCCTGCGGCAATTGCAGGAACGGTTTGATGAACCGTTAAATTTAAGGGATGATTAAATGCACTTATTGAAAAAACAACACCTATAGGTTCTTTAACGGTAAAAGCCAACCTGCCTTCCGATGCCTTTGTCATTCCCATCGGTATTTCAGTGCCTCTCATTTGACCTGTGTGCTCGGCGGCAAGTTTTACTCCGTTTATTGCCCGTAAAACTTCAACCTTGCTGTCTTTATAGGGTTTTCCGCCTTCTTCAGCGGCAATTTTTGTCAATTCCTCAATCCTTTCGCTCATTATTCGAGCTGTTTTTTCAAGAATTGAAATTCGTAAATGTTTGGGCAACCAAAGCTTTCTGTTATTAAAAATTTGATATGCTGTTTCAAGCATTTTATTTCCTTGTTCTGTATTTATCATCGGAATCTCTTTAATGAGATGCCCGTCAAACGGAGAAGTAACTTTTAATGTTTGCATTTTTCTATATTAAAGAAGTTTATGCAAAGTTAAAATAAATACAGATTGTTTTGCAAAAATAACAGAGACAGTTAATTTATTCGGAAAAATAAAAGGCGGAATTTTAAAAAGTAAGCTGTCAGTTTATCTTAACTTTTGTTTTATTGCCGAATTTTGAAATATCAAAATAAACCGAAAAATGATTTGAACCGCCTGCAAGGTGATAACTTGACCGTCCGTAGCTGAAACCTGTCTTTTTTAATTTAAGACCGAATCCCCATGAAAAACCGGTAAAACCGCTTCTGTCTGTCAATTTCATTTCCTGATGTCGCTGATGATTATAGCTTATTGCGGCATAAAAACTTTTTAAAGGCATAAACTCAACTCCCGTTATAAGATGTCGCATTAAATTATCTAAAAAATTTGTAAGTATATTTTCGTTACCGTTTTCGTCCTCTTGTGCAAAAGAAATTTGAGTAATTTTCTCCGGAACATCATAACG
>JALSMF010000385.1 GCA_026987795.1 Bacteroidales bacterium | reverse complement strand
ACCGGACAAAAAACAATGACAATAGAAGGCAGAGTATGGTATATACCTATGGACGACATAGATACAGATATGATTTTTCACAACAGGTATTTAGCAATTACCGATATTAATGAAATGGGACAATATGCTTTCGATAATCTTGAAGGATACGAAGATTTTGCCGAAAAAGCAAAACCCGGAGACATTGTTGTCGTTCATAAAAATTTCGGTGCCGGAAGTTCTCGCCAACAGGCTGTTGACTGTTTTAAAGCACTGGGAATACAGGCAATAGTTGCCGAAAGCTACGGAGCCATATACGAACGTAATGCAATAAACGCAGCATTTCCGATTGTTACCTATAAATCTCTGAACGGTTTAAAATTAGAAAACGGAGATAAAGTAAAAATTAATTTTGAAAACGGAGAAATTGAAAATATAACTAAAAATACAAAAATTAAAGCAGAACCGTTCTCAGAAGTTCAGAAAGAAATATATTTAAACGGCGGATTATTTTAAATAACTGCAGACAATTTAAGACAGCATATAATTAAAGTCTTATATTCTGTTTAACTTTCGACTATATTATTATCTTTGCAACGCATTAAAAAATAAACTTAAAAATAAATATACAGATGAAACGTTTTTTTTCAATTTTGGTATTAGCAGTAATTATTACAGTTTCTTTATCTAATTGTAATAAAGATAACGGAAAAAATAACACTATTTCCGGAGAAACAGCTAAATTTAAAATAGCAGTAGTTAAAACAGACACATTAGCCGAATCATACGAATATTACAACGACTTACAAACGGCATTAATGTTAGAACAACAAGATAAAGAAGCTGATTTGAATGCCAGATATAAATCTTTACAGACAAAATTCCTAAAAATACAAAGAGATTTACAAAACAGGATGATTACACCTTCATCAGCCCAAAAAAAGCAGGAGCAATTAGCATTAGAACAACAAAAACTTCAGCAAGACCAACAAAACTATCAGGTTGATATGATGGATAAATCTCAAAAACTGACACTTCAGATTCTTGACAGTATAAAAAATTATTTAGAGGTTTACAATAAAGAAAATCATTATGATATGATACTCACAAGTGATACCCTCGGCTCGAACATTTTGCTTTTTGATAAAAAATACGACATAACAGAAGACGTAATAAAAGGCTTGAACAAAAGATATCGTGCTTCATTAGAAAAAAAAGAGGAAAAATAAAATATTATGATTATTCATTAAAAAATATTGTGCCGCAGAGTTTTGCGGCACTTTTTTTACAAAATGAGTTTTGCCGATATATATTTTAAACGATTTAATTCCAAAAAAGAAATCATTGCCGAAGAGCCTGCCGATGATTTATTTCTGGCAATTGTAATTCCTGTTTTTAACGAAGATAAACTGTGTGAATCACTGCAATCACTGAAAAATTGCGATTTACCCGAAAAATCAGCAGAAGTTATCGTTATTATAAATTCTTCTGAAGATACAGACAAAAGTATTACAGAAAAAAACCGAAAAACATATGAACTTGCAAAACAGTTCGCAAAAGAGAACAGCAACGAAAAACTTAAATTTTATATACTCAACTTTGAAAATTTTCCCCGTAAATTTTCAGGTGTCGGTTTAGCCCGAAAAACAGGTATGGATGAAGCTCTTCACAGATTTAATTTTTTAAACAAGCCGGAAGGCTTAATTGCCGGTTTTGACGCAGATGCTTTAGCTGAAAAAAATTATTTAAAAGAAATTGAAAACTATTTCAAACAAAATCCGCACATAAACGCATGCTCCGTAAACTTTGAACACCCTACGGAAGGACAGGATTTTCCTGAAAATATATATGAAAATATAATAAATTACGAATTACATTTAAGATATTTTACGGAAGCATTACGTTTTGCAAATTTTCCTTTTGCATACCATACAATAGGCTCAAGTTTTGTAGTGCGTGCCGATATTTATGCAAAACAAGGAGGAATGAATCGAAGAAAAGCCGGTGAAGATTTTTATTTTCTGCAAAAAATAATACCTCTCGGAAATTACGGTGAGATTAATAACACAACTGTTTTTCCTTCACCCAGAATTTCTGACCGAGTGCCTTTCGGAACCGGAGCGGCAATATCAAAAATGATTGAAAATAAATCCGACGATTTCGGAACTTACGATTTTGAGTCTTTCATTATTTTAAAAAACTTCTTTCGGCAAATACCTGATTTTTTCCGAAATATTGACTATAATAATATTCCCGAAATAATTTATAAATTTCTTGTAATAAATGAATTTGAAAAAGACTATGCAAAGATAAAATCAAACAGCCCGAATCTGCAAATTTTTGAAAAACGTTTTTTTGATTGGTTCAATGCTTTCAGGGTTATTAAATTTTTAAATTTTGCTCACGAAAAATATTTCAGTAAAAAAAAGGTTAAAGAAGAAGCAACCGAATTGCTCAAAAACTACCATAAAAATATTATTATACCTGAAAAAGAAAAAGAATTACTATTTTTATATCGCAATATTCAAAACAAAAGATACGAAAAATGAAAAAAATAATACTTTTTTTATCACTTATACTTTTTACAACCACATTACAGGCACAAAAAGATACAACCGAAAATTCATTATTATGGGAAATTTCCGGAAACGGTATCGAAAAGCCTTCATATATCTTCGGAACTATCCACTTAATCCCTAAAGACGATTATTTTTTTACTGATGTAATGAAAGAGAAATTTAATACCTGTGAAAAATTAGTTCTCGAAATAGACATAAACCTTTCTTTAACTGAACAAATAAATGCAGCTAAACAAATGATGTTACCGGCAGGAAAAACTCTTTACGATTATATGTCGAAAAAAGATTCTGCAAGATTCAAAAACTACCTGACAGATACTTTAAAAATAAGCAAATCAACTTATAACAAAATATTAAAAATTAAACCTTTATTTGGCTCATCTTTGATAATAAGCGAGTTAGTCGGCAAAACAAAAACATATGAACAAGAATTAAATAAACAGGCAAAGAAAAATCGAATGAAAATCTCGGGTTTAGAAACACTGCAGTTTCAAATGGATTTAGTAAACAATATAAGCATAGAAGACCAAATAAAAATGCTCTTTGACGGAGAATTTTCCGGAAATCCGTCAGAGACTTATAACGAAATGGTTGAAGTATATAAAAGACAAGATTTGAATAAGCTGAAAGAACTAATTGATGCAGACGATTCTACGGCAAAACTCGGAGACAAATTTTTATCTGACAGAAACAGAGACTGGATTTCCAAAATTGAAAAATTAGTAACGGAAACATCCGTATTTATTGCAGTAGGAGCAGGACATCTTGCCGGAGACAACGGTATTTTAAATTTACTGAAAGAAAAAGGTTACGAATTGAAACCCGTAAAAACAAACTGAAAAAACACTGTATTATGGATATTAACCTAAGCTTTCTAAAGCAAAAATTTCCTGATTTCGAAAAAGAAATACTGGAAGAAATGCTGTTATCAGGAATAATAAAAGAAATATCCGAAGGGACGGAAGTTATACGTTTCGGGCAATATATAAAGATGCTGCCTGTTGTTATTGACGGTGTCGTTAAGGTCTATACTCAATATGAAGATAAAGAATTCTTATTATACTATATAAAACCTAAAGAAAGCTGTATTATGTCATTATCGGCAGTTTTAAATAATACGCCGAGTAAAATTTTTGCCTTAGCAGGGCAAGACTCTGTTATTATGATGTGTTCTGCAGATTTTGTAAAAAAGTGGGTAAAAAATTATGAAACATTTAACAGAATGTTTTACAACCTTTACGACAACAAGTATAGTGAACTTATAGAAACATTAAACCAGGTTTTATTTAAAAAATTGGATTCTCGTATCTATGATTACCTGCTGAACAAATCTGAAGTTTCAGGTTTGACTGAAATTCAGGTAACGCATAAGATAATTGCGGAAGAACTCGGAACTGCAAGAGAAGTTGTAAGCCGCATACTCAAAAAGCTGGAAACAGGAGGACGAATAGAGCAAAGAAAAGGTTATATTAAAATTTTAAAATGAAGAAATTAATCCGGATATTTCGGAAAATTTAAAATCGTAAAAACACCTGTTTATAAAGTTTTTTAATTTTTAGGTAATTTTACTCATATTTTTTATACATAATGAACATAAATTTGTGCAAGCATAATATAATTTTTATAATTAATTCAAAAGCCGTTCATATTTTTCGAGCGGCTTCTTACATATCAAATAAAACAGTGTTTTTTATTAAAAAATAATTATATGCACACTTTTTATACTCCTGATATCAAAAGTAATTTTCTTACACTTTCCGAGTCGGAATCAAAACATTGTATAAAAGTTCTGCGACTTAATATCGGCGATAAAGTTTTGCTTATTGACGGAAAAGGAAAACAATACACGGCAGAGATAACAGACAACCATCCGAAAAAATGTTCTGTAAAAATAATTAATGTTCAACAAAAAAAGAGCAGAAAAAATTTCAAACTGCATATAGCAATTGCTCCCACAAAAAACATAAGTCGTTTTGAATTCTTTTCGGAAAAAGCTGCGGAAATAGGAACAGATGCAATTATTCCCTTTACAAGCCGATATTCCGAAAGGAAAACACTCAAAACAGAGCGTATAGAAAAAGTTATTATTTCGGCAACAAAACAATCAAAAGCATTTTTCAAACCGGACTTATATGAGATAATAAGTTTTGATGAGCTGATAAAAACAAATTTCAACGGAGAAAAATATATTGCACACTGTTATAATTCAGACACAAAAAGGCATATAAAAGAAATTTATAAAAAAGGAAAAGATGTATTAATATTGATTGGTCCTGAAGGAGATTTTTCAAAAAATGAAATACAGCAAGCTTTATTGCAGGGCTTCAAAGAAATTTCCGTATCAGAATCACGCTTACGTACCGAAACTGCAGGAATAGTTGCCTGTCAGATTATTGATTTTATTAATTCATAACTTCTTTACGAAAAATATTTTTAACTTTATTGCAACCATATACAATTTTATATCGTCATACAGTATAAGTTCATTAGTTTTTTAAAATTTCACAAGGCTATTCGGACTATTCTCACTTCTTTTATTTATTCATTTAAAAAATTAAAACTATGGTAAAAAAAATTACTTTTTTGTTGCTCTTTTTTACAATGAGCTATCAGTATGCATTATCTCAGTGTAATGCTGATTTTAAGGAAAGCCAGGATCCTACCTGTGTTAATTCGTATGTATATTTTTATAACATATCCGATTACGGAAATACCATTACTTTCTTTTGGGATTTCGGTTCCGGAGCAGTTCCGGCAACCTCAACAGCCGTAAACCCTCCTCCGGTAAAATATACAACACCCGGACAAAAAACAGTAACTTTATATTTGTACGATAACGGAAGTTTGTGCGATATTCGTAATCGCGGTATTGATGTTGCAGCAGAACCGAATGTTTCTTTTACTTCAACCGCACCTCAATGTGCCGGAACAGGTATTGATTTTACTTATACGGGAGATGCAGGTTTATCTTATCAATGGGATTTCGGAAAAGATGCATATCCGGCAACTTCATTTTTAGAAAATCCGCAGAATATAGTATACTCAACAGGGGGAACTAAAACTGTTACCCTGATAATGTCAAACGGGATATGTGAATTTACCGTAACGCAAAATATTGACATAAACAATTTGCCTGCGGCAAATGCAGGAAAAGATACAACTATTTGTGCCGACAGAAGTGTACAGATAGGAAGCAGTTCGGTTGCCGGTTATTCATACAGCTGGTTCCCGTCAAATACTTTAAGTGATCCCGCCGTATCCGACCCGGTTGCTTCACCGATAGCATCAATTACTAAATATACGGTAACAGTTGTTGACGGTAACGGTTGTCAGAACTCAGATTCAGTTACTGTATCTATGCTGGATCCTTTATTTGCCGATGCCGGAGAAGATGCTGCAATTTGTGTCGGAGATTTTGTTCAAATCGGCTCTGCTTTAATAGAAGGTCAATCATACAGTTGGATGCCTGCTGACGGTTTAGACGACCCGGCATCACCGGCTCCGATTGCAAGTCCGGATACAACGACAATCTATACACTTGCAGTGAACGGTCACGGATGTGATACAGTATACGATAATGTTGAAGTCATTGTTTATCCCTTACCGGATGCTAATGCAGGTATTGATGATACAATAACGACAGGGGCAAGCGTTCAGCTTACGGCAACAGGAGGAGTTCAATATGAATGGTCTCCTTTCTACGGCTTAGACAATCCCGGTGTTTTTAACCCTGTTGCAAGCCCGGAAGAAACTACTGAATATACTGTAGAAGTTACTGATATATACGGTTGTAAAAATACAGATGATATTACGATTACGGTTTTAACTCCGTCATTATGGATACCCAATGCTTTTACCCCGGATGATAACGGAAAAAATGATGTCTTATTTGTAAGAGGAGAAGGCATGGAAAATTTTGAGTTTAAAATTTTTGACCGTTGGGGACATTTGGTTTTTTACTCTTCAGACATTAATATAGGCTGGGACGGAAAAAAACAAGTTACAAATGAAATTATGCCCGCAGGAGCATATGTTTATGTTATAACAGGAACTCAAACAGACGGAACCGAAGTTAATATTAACGGAGTTGTAAATTTAATCAGGTAATAAATCTAAAAATTCAAGAACAATGAAAAAAATATATAAAATAACAGTACTAATGACAGCAATTGTCGTTATGCTTACAACCGATATATATGCACAAGATGTGAGATATTCACAACCGTTTTCAAATCCTTTAACTCTAAATCCGGCTTTAGGCGGAATGAATAATGATTTGAAAGTTATTTTGAACCACAGAATTCAATGGGCCGGACTAACCGGAGGAGATTTTACAACCAGCAGTTTTACAGGCTTATATCCTGTATTCTTAGGAGGTGGTGAGAATAAAATGGACTTCGGTTTAAATGCAGTAATGGAAAACGTAGGAGCATATCAAAATTTTTATGTTTCTGCCGCAATCGGATATTCACTCAAAATATCTGAATCAAATAACCTCAGTTTTTCGGTAACAGGCGGATATATACAAAAATCTCTTGATATAGGCAGCCTGACTTTTGACGACCAGTATGTTCTCGGTTCTTACAGCCCTTCAAACCCTACAAACGAAACTGTACTGTACGACAAAAAATCATATCCTGATGTAGGTTTCGGAATTTTATGGCACAGCAGCCTTTCCAGAGCAGAATCTAAACTAAACGGATATTTAGGTGTTTCCGGTTATCACCTGACAATGCCTAAAGAGTCTTTCACTGATGAAACAGGAGTTCTGGAAAGACGCTTTTCATACTTAGGAGGAATTAAAATATTCGGAGAAAATAAAGTCGATTTTACACCTAATGTTATTGTAACGACACAAGGCGGTGCATACGAAACCTCTGCCGGCCTTTATGTAGATTTTGCCTTTTCAAGTTACGGAAAGCTTACATTAGGGGGATGGTACAGACAAGATGATGCAATAGCCTGTTTGGTAAACTTTGAATATTCAGGTTTCGGTATAGGCTACAGCTACGATATACCTAATTCCGGCTTAGGAAATTCCATAACCGGTTTAAATACACATGAAATATCTCTTTTTTTCAGAATGAATATGAAAGACAGAAATAGTTATGATGATGACGAAGAAGATTATGACGAGTAAGATTAATTAAAAATAAATAATTTTTTAAAAATACCTCGCAAGACAGCTAAAAATACTTATCTTTCGGGGTATTTTTTTATTGTAAAATTATGCTTAAAATAATAACTTACATATCACTGTTTCTGCTGCTGAATGCTTCCGCCTTTACACAAGAATCATACAAAATCGCACTGCTGAAGTATAACGGAGGCGGAGATTGGTATGCAAACCCGACATCTTTACCGAATTTAATAAAATTTTGCAATAAAAAATTGCATACAAATATAGGAGAAGAACCTGTAACGGTTGAGGTCGGCAGCACCGAAATTTTTAATTATCCTTTTGTTCATATGACAGGGCACGGAAACGTAATTTTTTCTGCAGAAGAAGTAAATAATTTAAGAACATATCTTTTCGGAGGCGGTTTTTTACATATTGATGATAATTACGGAATGGATGAGTTTATCCGCCGAGAAATTAAAAAACTTTTTCCGAATAAAGAGCTTGCAGAATTGCCTTTTTCACACCCTGTATTTCATCAAAAATATAACTTTCCGAACGGGCTGCCTAAAATTCATAAACACGACGGCAAACGTCCGCAGGCATTCGGAATTTTTGACGATGACAGGCTTATTTTGCTTTATACTTACGAATGCGATTTAGGGGACGGTTGGGAAGACACGGATGTACATCACGACACTGAAGAAAAACATTCAGAAGCCCTTAAAGCCGGAGCAAATATTATTCAATATGTTTTTACAAATTAAGAAAATAATATTTTGTAAAAAAAGAAACAATTTAATTGCCGATAAATAAAATTATTATATTTTTGCGTGCTCAAATTAAGAAAATAAAAAAAATAACGATAAAATGGATTTAATAAAAGTAGCTGAAAGTGCATTTGCAAGAGAAATTGATTATCCCGAATTCGGACCCGGAGATACCGTTACGGTAAGTTACAAAATCAAAGAAGGCGAAAAAGAAAGAATACAAGATTACAGAGGTATTGTTATTCAAAAGAAAGGTGAAGGTGCTACAAAAACTTTTACCGTAAGAAAAACAACCGGAGGCATAGGTATTGAAAGAATTTTTCCGTTTTATTCTCCTTTTATTGATAAAATTACCGTTAATAAAAGAGGTAAAGTGAGAAGAGCAAGAATTTATTATTTAAGAAAATTAACAGGTAAGAAAGCCAGAATTAAAGAAAAGAGATTTTAATCTTCTGCTTGATAATGAAATAATTGAAGGAGCTTCTGAAAAGAGGCTCTTTTTTTTGTTTTTTTACGGCTTATTTTATTTGTCCGGGAATTAAGCTTGTGTATTTTTGCATCTTTAAATCTTTTTAATGATGAAGAGCATATCCTACACCGATAACAGAGCAAAATATATTCTTGTTGTGTCTGTTTTTGTATTTGTAGCCTTAAACCTTTCAATGGTTCAACTTAAAGTTGAAAAGAAAATGATTTTGGCGGAACGTTTTTGGGCAGGAGCAGGATGGATTGAAATATTTTTTATATCACTGTACGGTGCCGTAGTCGCTTATTTTATGCACAACCCGGCA
>JALSMF010000384.1 GCA_026987795.1 Bacteroidales bacterium | reverse complement strand
CATCGACCAATTGGCAAACGTAATTAAACAACTGAAAGAGAATCCGAATTCCAGAAGACACATTGTGAGTGCCTGGAATGTAGGCGACTTAGATAAAATGAACTTACCGCCTTGCCATATACTGTTTCAATTTTATGTCGCAGACGGGAAATTGTCATGCCAGTTATATCAACGCAGTGCAGATATTTTTCTCGGTGTTCCGTTTAATATTGCATCCTATGCCCTCTTGGTTATGATGGTTGCACAAGAAACAGGCTACAAGCCCGGCGATTTTATTCATACTTTAGGTGATGCGCATATTTACTTGAATCACATAGAACAAGTAAAACTTCAGTTGTCCAGAAACCCGAAAAATCTTCCGAAAATGATTTTAAACCCTGAAATTAAAACCGTTTTTGATTTTAAATATGAAGACTTTATATTGGAAAATTATAATCCGCACCCGCATATAAAGGGAGCAATATCTGTATAGCATATGACAATATCAATTATAGTTGCCGTTGCCGAAAACAACGTTATAGGAAATAATAACAAATTAATTTGGCATATTTCGGAAGATTTAAAACGGTTTAAAAAACTCACAACCGGACACCCTGTTATTATGGGTCGTAAAACGTATGAATCTTTACCTTTTAAACCTTTGCCGAAAAGAAAAAACATTGTTATAAGTTCACAAAAAAACTTAAAATTTGACGGAGCAGTTATTGTAAATTCCGTAAATAAGGCTCTTGAAGAATGTAAAAAAGAAAAAGAGGTTTTTATTTGCGGCGGAGCTGAAATTTACAAACTGTTTTTGCCCCTTGCCGACAAGCTGTATATTACAAAAGTGCATAAAACTTTTGAAGGAGATACTTTTTTTCCGGAGCCGGATTTCTCAAAGTGGAAAATCGGGTATAAGTCAGAAAAATTTTACGATGAAAAATCTGATTTGTATTATTCTTTTTCAGATTTTTTAAGAAATAAAAAGGAGCAGCCTTAAGGTTGCTCCCTCTTCTCATTATTTTTATTGTCTGTTATTCCAGAGTAACCGTCATTATCGGAAGCTCCATATGCCACTTTGTAGGATTTACCGGGTCTAAATCTCCGGCTCCGAATGCTCCGCTGCCGTCTTTATCTTCAAATTGCCAGCAGTTATTAACATTAAAACCCAAAATAATGTTCTCTCCGCCGTTATCAATTAATGAAAATTCTATTGTTGTTTCATAAACAGGGTGAGGGACATTCATAAATTCAGTATCGCCGAAAGGACCGTAATTATTTCCCGGCTTTCCGGCGAAATCGAACCAAACATTTCCGTCTCCCAGTCCGTCTCCGTTCTCATCATTCGTATATGCTGCTGTTCTGGGGGCAACAGGCGACATATCCGGACTTTGCCCGTTACCGAGCAGCCAGCCCTCTTCTGTTCCCGCATCAGAGACTTGTATCATATCTCCGGGCTGATGCAAGCCTCCCTCTGTTTCCGCATCATCGGATAAATAGATTCGAATATTTCTCGGTTCATTCCCGTTACTTGCCGTTATATTCAATTTCATTTGCAAATAGTAAATTTCAATTTTAATTGAAGAATAGCTGCCGTCCGGAACGGTTGTTCCCTGCATTAAAGAATGAGTAGTGTTTACGTCCGTAAAATCGAAAACCAATGAAGAACTTAAATCACTTTCACTGAATATCTCAAAATCCGGTGTTCCGTCATCACCGATAAGAGTTACACTTTTTAATGCAACAAGATAATTTTCGGGCGTTTGTTTTGTCATATCAATTTTAGAGGCATTTAAAGGCGTGCTGAAGTCAACCCTCAATTTAACGTCTTTTACACTCTTAAAAGTGTCTTTTTTACATGCCGACGCAAATATTAAAATTGTCGTCAGCAAAATAGTAAGTTTTAGAAATTTTTTCATTTTAAATTGTTTTACTGTTAATTAATTTAATAAAAGTATAAAGAAAAAATGTTCTTTATATTATTTGTGTTTTATAACATTAAACGATTCTTCTTTTTTTGCGTCTTATATTCGGGTATAAATAAATTCTCATAATTAAACGTTGAAAAAGACCTGTGTTTTCTGAATACGGGTCTTTATTTTTATGTTTTGTTTCCTAAACAGGCATATATTTATTACTTTTGAACAAATTTTATTCAGATGAATTTCAAAGAAAGGATTGATAAATATAAAAAAAAGCCGCTGAGGTCTAAAATCTCGGATGTTATATTTATTATTTTTATAGTTGCAATGCTGACACCATCCGGGCGCTTGGCAATAGGAGGATTTGTAAATCGCATAAAAGCTGTGATTGTTCAGCCTTCGGTTAATACAGGAAAAGAAATTGTAATACTTAAAAGTGCAGATTATAACTGGCAAATTTCAGATATTAACGGCAGACCCGTAAATTTTTCTGAATTCAGAAATAAAGTTATTTTTCTGAACTTTTGGGCAACATGGTGTCCGCCTTGTGTCGGAGAAATGCCTGCAATTCAGGATTTATATAATTCTTTTAAAAGTGAAGAAGACGTCAGTTTTCTTCTTGTTACAAATGACTCTCCGGATAAAGTAAGGGAATTTCTGAAAAAAAGAGACTATAATTTTCCTGTTTATATTTACTCTTACAACCCGCCGAATATTTTTAAATCTTCGGTAATACCCACAACTTTTATTATATCAAAAGACGGTAAAATATTAGTAAAAGAAACCGGAGCGGCAAACTGGAACGGAACCGAAATACAAAACCTCATTAAAAAATTGATTAAAGAATAATTATTTTTATTTACTAACTAAAAATTATATTAAAATGAAAAAAGTATTATTAGCAATAATGGTTATTTTTTTAGCCGGGAATATGCAAGCGCAGCGTATTAAGCTTGTTGAGGGAAATTTAAAATTCCTGAAAGGTGTAAAAGATTTGAATTTACAATATGCTTATGACGATATGAAAGTCGGTAAATATTCCGAAACTGATTATGTTGCCAAAAAAACCGAAGAATACAATAAAAAAGAAGCCGGAAGGGGCGACAAATGGGCAAAAATGTGGGTTGAAGACCGAGAAACCCGATTTGAACCGAAGTTTGAAGAGCTTTTTAACAAATATCTTGAAAAATACGATGCAATTGCCGAACAAAACAATAAAGATGCCGAATATACTCTTATTCTGCATACTTATTTTACAGAGCCCGGATATTATATCGGTATTTCTTCCGCACCTGCATCAATTAATTGTGAAGCATTATTCGTTAAAACTTCCGATCCGAAAACAATTTTGGCAAAAATTGACATAAAAAAAGCACCCGGAAAGTCCGGTGCCGGCTGGGATACCGGAGAGCGCATAAAAGAGGCTTATGCTAAAACAGGAAAAGAGCTCGCAAAATTCTTAATTAAAAATAAGTGTTTTAAATAATATTCTTAAAAACAAAAAAACGGTCAATTTTAAAGTTGACCGTTTTCTATTCGTGCAACAATCTCTTCAATCCATTTATCAGTTCCGTCGGGGTCGTATTCATATTTTAAATTTGTTTGAAATATTCTTGCAACACCCTGCCAAAAAAATGCAGATACTCCGCCTTTAAAATGCTTGACAAGCTCATATGTAGTATGGCTGGTTTCTCTGTCTACCAATTTTATCAAAATTCTTCCCTGCGAATATGTCATATTTCTTATATCATCTTCAAATTCTCTCTTAAGTTCTTTTTCTTTTTCGTTAATATACCTCTTTCGCTCACGGTTATTTTCCATATGCCGCAATACAAATTCTGATTCAATAAAAATACGTTTTATTATTTGTGAATACGGATAAACTTTTTTAACGTTTCTGACAAGCCTGTAATACTTTTTTCGTTCTCTGTTATTTTTAAAAACTCTGGGAGGAAATATTACGACCGGACTCATTTGAACATTGAACGTAGTATCTCCTTCCGGAGAAATTCTTACCTCCAAAATACCGCCTCCTTCATTTTTAATTTTATCAAGAATCTCTATAGCATTCGGTTTTTTTTGGGAAAAACCGGCAATTCCGATAAAAATAAATATTATTGTTAACAGGTTTCGCATTTTTATTTAAACGAAAAAATTTAAGATAAAATTACATTATTTTTTTTAATGACAATAAACATTATCTTATAAAACAAATTTTCAACCCGTGAGTTTCAATTTAATTCTTATTTTTGCCCGTAAATTTTGAAAAATATAGTTATGAAAGCATACGTATTCCCCGGGCAAGGGGCACAATTTGTCGGAATGGGCAAGGATTTATACGAAAAATCGGAACTTGCAAAAGAAATGTTTGAAAAAGCTAATGAAATTCTCGGTTTCAGAATTACCGATTTAATGTTTAACGGAACAGATGAGGACTTAAAGCAAACAAAAGTAACACAACCTGCAATTTTCCTTCACTCTGTTATTCTTACGGCTACATTAGGCGATGATTTTAAGCCTGATATGGTTGCCGGACATTCTCTCGGAGAATTTTCTGCATTGGTTGCAAATAAAACACTTTCTTTTGAAGACGGCTTAAAACTTGTTTCGCAAAGAGCCGAAGCAATGCAAAAAGCCTGCGAAGCAGAACCGTCAACAATGGCTGCTGTTTTAGGAATGGAGGATGAAAAGGTTGAAGAAATTTGTGCATCGATTGACGATATTGTTGTGCCTGCAAACTATAATACCGTCGGACAAATTGTTATTTCAGGTTCTGTAAACGGAATTGATAAAGCAATTGAAAAACTGACCGAAGCAGGAGCAAAACGGGCAATAAAGCTTAATGTCGGAGGTGCTTTTCATTCGCCGTTGATGGAGCCTGCAAGAGAAGAGCTTGCGTCTGCAATAGAAAATACTGTTTTCGGCAAGCCGATTTGCCCTGTTTATCAGAATGTAACAGCAAAGCCCACTACAGATATTTCTGAAATTAAAAAAAACTTGGTTGCACAACTTACGGCTCCGGTAAAATGGACACAAATAATGAAAAATATGATTGCTGACGGAGCAACATCTTATATTGAAGCCGGACCGGGTAAGGTTTTGCAGGGATTAATGAAAAAAATTGACAGAAAATTTCCGACATCCGGGGTATAGTTTGAAAAAAATAGTCAGACAGTTGCTTTACCGGGACTGTCTGACTAAAACTTAATTGTTACCTGAAAATCATTTGTTTCTTTGTTTTATGTCTCCGCCGGAAGAGGTTTTAACTTCTGTTTTTTTCGGGTTTCCGTAAAAAGTAATATCCCCGCCGCTGCTTGCTTCCGCAAAAATTTCTTTACTCACGGAAATTGTAATATCTCCGCCGCTTGATGTTTTTGCAGTTACGATTTCTGCATTTAAGTCTTCGGCATCAATATCAGCACCGCTGCTTGATTTAAGGTTTGCTGTTTTACATATTCCTTTTATTTCAACATCTGCCCCGCTGCCAGATACACAAACTAATTCCGCAACATCTGTTTTTGCATCAATATCTGCTCCGCTTGAAGCAGCAATCTCTAATCTTTCTGATTTTACGGGTGTTTTTAATTTTACGTCTGCAGCACTTGAGGCTGTTATCTTATTAATTTCAGGCATTGTTACATAAACGTTTTTGGCTTTTACGTTTCCTGTTGTTTCCGAAAAATAAATGTTAAGAACGCCGTTTTTAACTTCGGTTATAAGAAACTCCTGAATGTTTTCGTCCGCTTCCGAGATAACGGAAATATTGCTTCCCTGAGAAAGGTATAGGTTTATTCCGTGCCTGACATTTATTTCCGTGAATTTATTACTTATTTTTCTTTTTTGTTTTACTACATTTCCGTTTCCTTTAATTCCTGAAATATTACAGGATGCAAATACTGTAAAAACTGTTAAAAAAATTATAAATACCGATTTTGTTTTCATTTTTTGTATTATCTTTAAAGTTATTAAATAATTCCGCCTTTTTCTTGTTTTTCGTCTTCAAGCTTTATGTCTTTTTCTGATTTTCTGACTGTTTTTCCTTTATTTATTCTGAATGTAATTCTGAACATCAGCATGTTTTTCAGGATTTCTATATCTTGAATATTTGTTTCGGTATAGGTGTCTGTTCTTATATATGAACCTTGCCGGTAATCGGCTCCGAGGTTTACGGGCAGCATATAGAACAGCATTATGTTAAGTTGTTGCTTTAGAAGCGGTTGTTGAACCATAAGTCCCCAGAAATCATTATTCCACATATTATAACCTTGTGCCGTTATTACTTTTTTCAGGTTGTTTTGATATATAATGCCGCCTGTCGTCTTATACTTTTTGTTTACATAAATAAGATTACTGCTCATAGTCCAGTCGTTTACGTCATTGATTTTTCCTTCATATGTTATACTGCTTCGAAAAAAATCGGCATTACTTTGCCAAAATACGGTTTTTCCGAAAGGAACGGTAAGCCCGGCTTTTAGTCCGTAATTTTTATATTTTCCTGTATTATCAAAAGAATATTCAAAGATTCCGTTGTCTTTTAAGTATCCGGTTTTGCTTATATAGTTATCTGAAAAATGATAGTAGGGTTCGACAGAAATAAGTCCGTGCATTACATTAAATCTTGCCGAAATTTTGTGCGTTACAGACGGTTCTAAATAAGGGTTTCCTACAGATACCGTTGTTTCATCAAGAAATATTGTGTCCGGGTTTGCCTGTGTTACAGACGGATAGTTGCTTGACGAGCGGTATTTCAGTCTTATATCCAACATTTTAAACGGTTTTATTTTTATGTCTGCGTAAGGTTGATAAATAAAATAATTTATTTTTTTTCCTTCAATCTCCGGGGTGCTTGCTTCTCCTGCCACTCCAAACTTTACGCCTGCTTTTTCGCTGATTTTATAAGAATAATATAAATACAACTGATGTCTTAAGTCTGTTCTCGTAAAGTCACTTTCCCCGAAATTATATGTATTAATAACTTTTTTCCAGGTGTTTCCGTAACCTGCCTGAAAGCCTGATTTTTCATTTATCGTATGGTCAAATTCTGCATTTAGCTTTGTGTATTTGCTGTCATTTATACCGTTTTGTATACTTTTTAAAGTATTGTTTTCATAGTAGTTAATATCATATTCTTCGTTTGTATAAGAGTATGTGAAATCTATGTTGAGAATGCTGTTTTTGCTCAAAATTCCTTTGTAAAACAGTGTGTTATAGTTGCTTTGATTTGTTGTATTGTTTATGTATTCGGAATAAAAGTTATTTGTTTCGGTTTGATTGTTTAAGTATAAAACATTAAAACTGCTTATCTGTTTTGTTTCCGGGAAGAACATTCCCGTAAATCCTGTTTCAAAACTAAGGGTCTGCTTAGGGTTAATATAATAGTCAACACCTCCCGTTATTCTGTCAAAAACTCGACTGATATTAAAATTAGGTTTATCGTCAGCAGGTTTTTCGGTTATCAAAAAGCCGTTATCATATTCCTTTATGCCTGAAGAAAGCAATGCAAAATTCATAACAGAGTTGTTAATTTTGGCATAAACATTTACTTTATTATAAGTATAGTTCATACTTGCCGAAAAATGGTTAAGAGGAAAATAGTCTCCGTTTTTATTGTCGATATCAATTAAAAATTGTTCTTCGGAATAAAACTCAACACCTTTATAGTCATCTTTCAGGATAATATTAATTACGGCAGAGTAACCCTCCAGAGCATAACGTCCGCTCGGATCTCTGATTATCTCTACTTTTTTAAGTCTGTCCGGGTTAAGGTTCAGTATATATTCCCTGTCTTTTTGTAAACCGTTTACGAGAATCATTATATTGTCTTCGTTGTCAACCTTTATTGAATTGTTATATCTGTCGTAGCTTACGCCTTTTATTTTGTCAAGAACATCTTTTGTGTTTGCCGTTCCGGTTTTCATTTTTCCGGTAATGATATATTCGTCTTTGTCTATTAAAATATTTTCTGATTTTCCGGTAACGGTAACCTCTCCGATTTGATTTTCTTCCGGGTGCAGTTTTATTGTTCCGATAAACTCGGTTCCTGTTTTTATTGTAACGTTAACGGTGTCCGGCTTATAGCCTATATATTGAGCCGTAATTTTATATTTTCCGGCAGAAAGCGGAATTGTAAAAAAGCCTTTCTCATCAGTAACGGCTGCTGTTATTAGGCTGTCTTTCAGGTTATGTACACTGACGGTACAAAACTCTATCGGTTTCTTGGTTTTAAAATCTTTAACTTGTCCGGAAACCCCGGTTTCTTTTTCCGCAAAAGCTTTGTTTATGAAAGTGGAGAAAAATAAAATTGCAAGAAATATTTTTACGGTGTTTTTCATTTTTAATAATTTTTTTTGGTTCTTATTCCTGACGTGCAGGCAATAGAAAAGTTACATTTATTTAATTTATAATTTCCAATTCGGCGTTTCTGTCCTTTTTTATGTTCAGGTTTAAATTGCTTGAGTTATCAAGGTATAATTTTGATTTATCCTTAAGAACTATGTTTGTTTCAATGTAATCGCCTTTAATATCGTATAATTTTGCCGAAGAGCTCTCTGATGTTTTAATGTTTAAAACATTTGTTTTCAGACCGTATATAAAAACATTTGAATTTCCGTCGGTTTTAATGTTTACGGTATCTGTTTCGAGTTCTGATATTTCAAGGTTAACACTGTCTGTAAGGATTATGGTTTTAAGACCTTCGGCTGTTATATAATTTTCTTTGTCTTTTATGTTTAAAAATAAAGTGTCGTTTTTAAATGTCAGGGTATTACTATCGGCTGAAAAATACTGAAAGGTATTTTTATCTGACTGCTCGACAGCAACTTCTCCTTTCCCGGAAGCAACAATAACACTAAAGGAGTCTAAATTAACTGTTATGCCGTCATCTTTGTTATTTTCAGCAGCAGGTTGTTCAATGTTCTGTTCTTTCAGTATGTGTTTCATTTTGGTTACGGCAGTTAATACAGAAACCGTAATCCAAATTAGTATTGAGACAAAAATACTTACTAATATAATATTACTTTTTTTCATTTTTCTCTGATTTTAAATAGTTTTCATATAGTTGTTCAATTTCTTTAAATTTTATGTTCAGGTGTTTTATTGTTTTGAAAAGCTCCGGTAATTGTTCGTTAACAAACTCTTCTTTTTTCATTTTTTTTGTAATTTTGTATGCATCTTCTGAAATAAAATAACCAATACCTCTTTTATTATATATAATGTCATTATCCTGCAAGTGCTTATATGTTCGCATTACGGTATTAGGATTAACTTCTGTTTCTACCGCAAAATCTCTGACTGACGGTATACGTTCACCGGATTTAAATTCTCGTGTAAGAATATTTTCATAAAAATAGTCTGCCAGTTGAAGGTATATGGCTTTGTCATCTTTAAAGTTCACTTTATGCCTCCTTTTCTTTAATTTTAAAGTAAGTATAAGCCCAAAATGCCGGAGCCGTTACATA
>JALSMF010000383.1 GCA_026987795.1 Bacteroidales bacterium | reverse complement strand
AATACTTGAAATTATGGACAAACTGAGAGATAAATGCCCTTGGGATAAAGGACAAACTAACGAAACTTTACGAAGCCTGACTTTAGAAGAGGCATACGAACTTGCCGATGCTGTTTTGGAAAATAATACCGATAACATTAAAAAAGAACTCGGAGACTTATTTTTACACATCATTTTTTATTCCAAAATAGCAGAAGAAAAGCTGGATTTTGATATTGCCGATGTTATTAATTCGTTGGCTGATAAGTTGATATACCGGCATCCGCACGTTTTCGGAGATACGGAGGTTACAGATAAAAACCAAGTTGCTGAGAATTGGGAAGAGCTGAAACTAAAAGAAAAGCAAAACGGAAATAATAACTCTGTTCTCGGCGGTATTCCGGAGTCTTTACCTGCCGTTATAAAAGCGGTAAGAATACAGCAAAAAGCAAGAGGCGTAGGATTTGACTGGGAAGAAAAAGAGCAGGTTTGGGATAAAGTAAAAGAAGAACTAAGCGAATTTGAAAAGGAATTAAAATCAGGAAATACAAAAAAAACAGAAGAAGAATTCGGCGATGTTATGTTTGCTTTGATAAATGCTGCAAGGCTTTACGGTATAGACCCCGAAAGTGCTTTGGAACTGACAAACAGAAAATTCATAAAACGCTTTAATTACCTTGAGGAAAAAACATTAAAATCAGGTATATCATTAAAAGATATGTTTTTAGATGATATGGAAAAAATATGGCAGGAAGCCAAAAAAGATGAAAAATAAACGTTTTATTCCGGTTTTGATTTCAGGTGCAGATCCATTTGCGGGAAAGGAACGGTTATGTTATTTTCGATAAACTTTTTATTTATTATTTTTCTTATATCACTTTTTATTTTTTCAATGTAAAATCTGTTATTACTGTAAAAAAGAAGCTCAAAATCCAAAGACGAATTTCCGAAATCCGTAAAACGTGCTTCAAGAACATCCTGCTTTGTTACTTCCGGGTGTGATGCGGCACTTTCTTCTAATACTTTTGTAACAAGTTCAATATCACTCCCGTATGCAACTCCTACTTTTATGCTGAAAAGAGTTTTTTCGGCTTGATGACTCCAATTTATAACCTTGCTTGTAGTTATTAAAGAATTAGGGATTATAATAATAATTTGTCTTCTGTTAATCCCTTTAGATGCCCGCAGTCCTATTTCTTTTATTACAACAATGTCTCCGTCAATCTCTAAAACGTCATCAACTTTAACAGACTGTTCAAAAAGAAGTATGATACCGGACAGAATGTCATTAAATGTTTGCTGAAGTCCTAAACCGACACCTACAAGTAATGCCGCAGAACCGGCAATAAGCAGAGTAACTTTCACTCCTATAAGTTCCAGCATAGATGCTGCGGCAATAACCCAAATAATATACTTTATAAGTTGCAGCAGTGCAAAAGAACTGCCTCTGTCAAGTTTTTTTTGCTTTGTTTTATGAAAAACAGCTTTTCTTATTAACCATAGTATCAATTTGGTAACCAGAAAAATAACAAGAATTCCGATTATTTCAAAAACAGTAAGAGAATATTCGTTAAAATGAAATAATTCAAACTCAAAAATCTCTTTTAATGTTTCCATTTCCTGCAAAAATTTATAAAAACATTAAATCTGTAATTTTTTCAATATCGTTATCGGATAATTCGTAATTACTTCCCGATACCTTATTCTGTTTCATAACTTCTGTTATTTGCTCTTTTTCGCTTATGTCAAAACCTTCGGTTTTCAGACTTACGGGACAGTTGACAGACAAAAAGAAATCTTCGATTTTACCGATAAATTTGTCAATATCTTCAGTGTCAAACAATAATTTTGACAGAGTTTTCAGTCTTTCCGGTATTCTTTCTTTCTGCAGTTTAAACCAAGCAGGATATGCAACTGACAGGCTTGCTCCGTGCGGCATATCATAAAGCAGAGACAAAATATGTCCGACAGAATGAACCCCCCAGTCTCCGCCCGTTTTTCCGTAGGCGGTTATTCCGTTCAAGGCACATGTCGACTGCAGTAAAATATTTGCTCTGTATTCATAATTATCAGGCTCTTCAAGAACAAGAGGGGCAAAATACATTGCTTCTTTTATAATTGAGGCTGAAAATCTGTCGGCAAGAGGTGAATTTCCGTTGCCGAAAAAGTTTTCAAGTGCGTGAGCTATTATGTCAACAATTCCGTAGGCAGTATAATCCGGCGGAACGCTATAAGTAAATTCAGGATTCAGAAAAGAATGTTTCGGAAAAGACAGAGGCGGGTAGCCGAAACCCAATTTTTCTTTTGTTTTATTATTTTGAATTACAGAAAAAGCGTTCATTTCCGTTCCTGTAGCAGCTAAAGTTAATATCGTAACAAGAGGCAGGGCTTTTTTCGGTTCCGATTTGTATTTAACGACATCCCATGGTGTAAGGTTTTCCGGAATACATAAGGCTGTTGCTTTTGCAGAATCGATTACGCTGCCGCCTCCGAGGGCTAAAATAACATCAACTTTGTTTTCTATGCCTTTTTTCACGGCTTTTTCAACGTCTTCAACAACGGGATTCGGCTTTATACCGGAATATTCCGTAATCTCAAAACCTGAAGTTTCAAGTAATTTTTTTATTATTTCATAATACCCGTGTTTTATTACGGAACCTTTTCCGTACATTAAAAATACTTTTTTTCCGTATTTTGAAACTACATCGGGTAAATCTTTTATTATATTATTGCCGAAATGAATTACGGTAGGATTATTTATTTTAAAATTATTCATAGTTATTAATTTTATTGTTAAAATCGTAAAGCACAACAGCTGCGGCAGTTGCAACATTTACAGATGTATTTACGCCTGACATCGGTAAATGAACGGAAACATCGGACAGCTTGATAATATCATCGGAAACACCGTTTTTTTCAGAGCCTGTTATCAGACACAGAGGCAATTTTGGTATGTATTCAGTATAATTTATGCTTTTATCGGTTTTTTCCAAAATTACAAAATTATATGACTTTTTCAAAGATAATATACCTGAGAAATCTTCTATTATTTCAAATTTAACATATTCGGAGGTTGTTCTGGATTTTTTTCTTAATAATCTAAGGTTTAAATCTTTTTTTAGGTTATACAGGTATATTTTTTCTAATTTAAGAGCATCTGCAATCCTGAATATCATACCTAAATTCCCGTAGTCATTAACTCCGTCTGTGATAAGGCATACAGGTAAAGTTTTTATATTGTTTTTTTGTTCAGGTATAATTTCGTTATGGTTTAATTGTTTTTCGCTCATTATTTTTGTATGAAAATAAAAAAGCAGCCTTTGATGAAGACTGCTTAATTTTTTACGAGTTATTAATTTTATTGGTTTTTAACCAGACGTATTCCGGCAAGACCTTCATTACTGCTTTTATCTAAGTTAAATCTTCGGCTGTTTCTTAATACATCGGGACGACACATATAGTTCCCGCCTCTGCATACTTTGCTGATACCGGATTCCGGTCCTGTAGGGTTATCTGAGGGTGAATTTTTATAATAATCCGGGTTATACCAGTCGTAACACCATTCCATTGCATTACCTGTCATGTCGTAAATGCCTAATTCATTAGGTTTTTTTTGTCCTACTTCGTGAGAAGTGTTCCCCGAATTGTTAATATACCAAGCAACTTCGTCCAAGTCATTAGATCCGCTGAAAGCATATGATTTTGATTTTATTCCGCCTTTTGCGGCATACTCCCATTCAGCTTCGGTGGGAAGTCTGTAACCGTTTGCCCCGGGAATAATAGTTGCCGTAAAGCGATTGCTGTCTCTTTTAAGGTCGTAGCATTTTTCTAAACGGCTTGCTCTGCTTAACCAGTTGCAATACATAACTGCATCTTCCCAAGTAATATTGTTGATAGGAGACATAGGCTCTCCGTCCGGAAGTCTTTGCCCTGTTACTCTGCAAAATTTTGCATAGTCAGCAACAGTTACTTCATATTTTGATATAAAAAAGGAATTTAATGTTACTTTATGTTCCGGTCTTTCATCTGCATTTGCACTGTAGTCGTTACCCATATAAAAGTCTCCGCCTTCAACTAAAATCATTTCAGGACCTAAATCTTGTGCTTCTCCGAGATTAAATACTAATAAAAAAGCAATTAATGATGTTAAGATTCTCATAGTATAAAATATTTGAGTTTGAAAAAATTTACTAAATACAAGTTACAAATTTAATTTATAATTTTAAATTATGAAATAATTTCTTTAAAAATCTTCTTTAAGAAGATTATCAAAGTAATCTATTGTTTTTAATAAGCCGTCTTTCGGGTGTATTGTCGGCTCCCACTTTAACATCTCTTTTGCTAATGATATGTCGGGTTTCCTTTGTAAGGGGTCATCTTCCGGTAACGGTAAAAAACTTATTTTTGATTTTGAATTTGTCAGTTTAATAATTAGTTGTGCCAGTTCAAAAATAGTAAATTCTTCGGGGTTTCCTATATTTACGGGACCGTAAAAATCTTCCGGGGTATAATTCATCATCTTGTCAAGTCCTGATATTAAATCGTCAATGTATTGGAAACTTCTGGTTTGGTTCCCGTCGCCGTAAATTGTTATTTCTTTATTTTGCAATGCCTGGACAATAAAATTAGAAACAACTCTGCCGTCGTTAGGGTGCATTTTGGGTCCGTAAGTATTGAAAATCCTTACAATTTTTATTCTTACCTTGTTTTGTCTCCGGTAGTTTATGAAAAGGGTTTCGGCAACTCTTTTTCCTTCGTCATAACAGGAACGAATACCGAGAGGGTTTACATTTCCCCAGTATGTTTCAGGTTGAGGGTGAATTTCGGGGTCTCCGTAAACTTCGCTGGTAGATGCCTGCAGAATTTTTGCATTGACTCTTTTTGCCAATCCCAGCATATTGATGGCTCCCATAACGGATGTTTTTACCGTTTTTATAGCATTATATTGGTAGTGAACAGGAGAGGCAGGACAGGCAAGATTATAAATTTCGTCAATTTCTGCAAAAAAAGGCATTGTAACATCGTGCCTTATCAATTCAAAATACGGGTTGTCAAGTAAATGAATTATATTTTTTTTGTTTCCGGTAAAGAAATTATCCAAAGCAATTACTTCATTTCCTTCACTGAGTAATTTTTCGCATAAATGTGAACCTATAAATCCGGCTCCTCCGGTTACAAGAATTCTCTTCATTAAAATTTAATTATATTACCGTTAGTTATGTTTTATTCTTATCTGCCTATACCAAAATATTCAAAGCCGTTTTCTTTCATTTCCGAAGGGTCGTAGATATTTCTTCCGTCAAATACAACAGTTTTTTTCATTAATTTTTTCATCATTTTATAATCAGGCACTCTAAATTCATTCCATTCCGTAACAAGCATTAATGCATCGGCATTTTTTAAAATATCCCATTTATTGTCAGAATAAACTATTTTATCTCCCAGTATTCTTTTTGCCTCATTTATTGCTACGGGGTCGTATGCGTATACTTCGGCACCTGAGTTCAAAAGCTTGTTAATAAGGACAAGGGAAGGAGCTTCTCGCATATCATCGGTATTTGGTTTGAAAGACAAGCCCCAAACAGCAATTTTTTTATCTTTAAGGTTACCTTTGTAATATTCATACAACTTATTGTATAAAACAGATTTTTGTCTGTCGTTTACATTTTCAACTGCTTTCAGTATTTCTAAATAATAACTGTTTTCTTCTGCTGTTTTTATTAAGGCTTTAACATCTTTAGGAAAGCAAGAGCCCCCGTAACCGGCACCGGCATAAATAAATTTATTTCCTATTCTGGAATCAGAACCTATGCCTTTTCTGACATTTGTTACATCGGCACCTACAATTTCACATAAGTTTGCAATGTCGTTCATAAAACTTATTTTTGTTGCCAGCATTGCATTTGCTGCATATTTTGTCATTTCAGCCGAAGGTATATCCATAAATAAAATAGGGTGCCCGTTTAAAACAAACGGTTTATACAGGCGTTTTATTATCTTTTCGGCTCTTTCTGATTCTATTCCCACTACAATTCTGTCCGGTTTCATAAAATCTTGAACAGCACTGCCTTCTTTCAAAAATTCAGGGTTTGAAGCTACATCAAAGTCAATATTTACATTTCTTTTTCTCAACTCTTCAGCGATAACTTTTTTTACTTTTTCTGCAGTTCCTATAGGCACTGTGCTTTTTGTAACGAAAACAAGATAATCTGTCATGTTTTGTCCTACTTCTTTTGCAACCTGCAGGACATATGACAAGTCTGCACTTCCGTCTTCGTCGGGCGGTGTCCCGACTGCAGAAAATACTACCTCGGTATTTTTTAAGTTATTTGCTAAATCAGTTGAGAAATTTAATCTTCCTGCATTAACGTTTTTTTTAACCATCTTTTCTAATCCCGGTTCGTAGATGGGAATGATGCCTTTGTTAAGGTTCTCTATTTTTTTTCTGTCGATGTCAAAACAAGTTACTTTTATGCCGGCTTCCGCAAAACAAGTTCCGGATACTAAACCTACGTAACCCGTTCCTACCATTGCTATTTTCATAATATTTAATTTATTTTTAAGTTTAAATAAAGCAACAAAGATATATGATATTTTATACTTAAAATATTTTTTTTAAATAATTAAAAATAATAACAAAAGTCTTTGATTTATAAAATTAAAGGTTATTTTTGCGGCTCAAAAATCAATTGTCAATTAAATATAATGTCTAACTTATTAATTTTTTAAACGATTAAAATGAGCGAAAAAACAAAAGAAACAAACGAAAATGCAGTTCCGGAAACTGCAGAAAGTATCAAAACAGAAGAAGTTAAAGAAATTAAAACAGAAACTGAGGTTAAAGAAGAAGAGAGTGAAATTGCAGAAGATAATACTTTTACCGAATCTGAAAACGTATCCACTTTAGATTTTGACTGGGATGCCGCAGAATCAGAGGCTGATGAATATTCGGGAGAACAACGAAAAGAACTTAAAGATTTATATTCAGAAGCTCTTTCTGTTATTTCCGAAAAAGAAGTTCTTGACGGAAAAGTAATTGCACTTACAGATAAAGATGTTGTAGTAGACATAGGTTATAAGTCTGACGGTGTTATAAGCAAAAACGAATTTCGTTATAATCCTGACCTGAAAGTAGGAGATACCGTTGAAGTTTATATAGAATCTCAAGAAGACAAAACAGGACAATTAATACTCTCGCATAAAAAAGCAAGAACTCTTCGTTCTTGGGAAAGAGTTAACGCAGCATTAGAAAATGACGAAATTATTAACGGATTCATTAAATGTCGCACTAAGGGCGGTATGATTGTTGACGTATTCGGTATCGAAGCATTCTTGCCCGGTTCTCAAATTGACGTTAAGCCGATAAGAGATTATGATGCATTTGTCGGAAAAACAATGGAGTTTAAAGTTGTAAAAATCAATAAAGAGTTTAAAAACGTTGTTGTTTCACATAAAGCTCTTATTGAAGCCGAACTTGAAGAACAAAAAGCTAAAATTATTGAACAACTTGAAAAAGGACAGGTTCTTGAAGGAACCGTTAAAAATATTACTTCTTACGGAGTATTTATAGACCTTGGCGGAGTTGACGGACTAATCCACATCACAGACCTTTCTTGGGGAAGAGTTAATCATCCGGAAGAAGTTGTTGAACTGGATCAAAAACTAAATGTTGTAATTCTTGATTTTGACGAAAGTAAAAAACGTATTGCTCTCGGATTGAAACAACTGCAGGAGCATCCGTGGGATTCTTTAGATCCGGACTTGAAACCCGGAGACACTGTTAAGGGTAAAGTTGTTGTTATTGCAGATTACGGAGCATTTATTGAAATTAAACCCGGAGTAGAGGGCTTAATCCACGTTTCGGAAATGTCTTGGTCGCAGCATTTGAGAACAGCACAAGATTTCTTTAAAATAGGAGATATTGTCGAAGCACAAATTTTAACTCTTGAAAGAGAAGAAAGAAAAATGTCTCTCGGCATAAAACAACTTAAACCGGATCCGTGGGAGAAAATAGAAGAAAAATACCCCGTAGACTCTAAACATACGGCCAAAGTCAAAAACTTTACAAATTTCGGTATATTTGTCGAACTGGAAGAAGGTGTTGACGGATTAATTCACATTTCTGATTTATCATGGACTAAAAAAATCAAGCATCCTGCCGAATTTACCGAAATTGATGCTGAAATTGACGTTGTAGTTTTAGAGATTGATAAAGAAAACAGAAGGTTAAGCCTCGGACACAAGCAATTAGAAGAAAATCCGTGGGATGTATTTGAAACTTTATTCGGAGTTGACAGTGAACACGAAGGAACGATTATCAAAATCGGAAACAGAGAAGCATTAATTGCCATGCCTTACGGTGTAGAAGCAGTTTGTCCTGTTAATCATCTTAAAAAAGAAGACGGGTCAATGCCGGTTGAAGATGAAAAAATCCTTGTAAGAGTTATTGATTTCCACAAAGACGCTAAAAAAATAGTAGTTTCTCATTTAAGAACTTATAAAGAAAGAAGTAAAACGACTAAAGCAAAAACAAACTATCAGTCGGATATAGAGAAAACAACTCTAGGAGATATAAGCAGTCTTTCGGAATTAAAAGATAAACTCAGCAATGATTCTAAAAAAAGCACTAAAAAGACAATGGTTAAAAAGAAAAAAGAAGAGGTAAATAAGGATGCGGAAGTTAAAGATGAAAATAAAGAATCAAAAACAGAAGATAAAACTGCCTCGGCAGAAAAAGAAGAAGATTCTGAAAACATCAAAGACTAAAACAGATAACATACGACTGAAAGATTTTTATCTTTCAGTCGTTTTTTGTAACTTTACCGTAAATATTTTAAATAGTAATCATGGAAAAGAAATATGATGTTATAAAAAAGGATAATCACACCGTAATACAAGTATTGGCGAAAAAACTTGATACAAGTATTGCTCCGTCTTTCAAATCAGAATTGGTAATGATTGCCGGAAACGGAGAGAAAAATATGATTATTGATTTAAGTAATACAGAATATTGTGATTCATCGGGCTTAAGCTCAATACTTGTAGCAAACAGATTATGTAAAAACGCAAAAGGGAAGTTTATACTTTCAGGCTTGCAAAATGCCGTTGAACGCTTAATAACCATTTCACAATTAGACTCAGTATTGGAAATTGAAGACACACTTGAAAAGGCAGAACAAAAAATAAACGGTGATACTTAATAATGTCTTTCAAAATTACAGTATTAGGAAGCAGCTCAGCTTTACCCTCTTATAAAAAATATCCTTCCGCTCATGTCGTTAATATGCATGAGCGTTTTTTCTTGATTGATTGCGGCGAGGGAACTCAGATAAGACTGAGACAATATAAAATAAAAGTCTCAAAAATAAACCGAGTTTTTATTTCCCATCTTCACGGCGACCATTTCTTCGGAATATTCGGCTTTCTGTCCTCTTTAAACCTTCTCGGAAGAAAAAATGATTTACATATCTACTCTCCCGGC
>JALSMF010000382.1 GCA_026987795.1 Bacteroidales bacterium | reverse complement strand
TTATGAATGCGTTTTGTCTTTTCTCTTGTTGCACTTCAACTTTTACCTCATCAGGTACCTGAAGTATAATAGGGTGTGAGTATCCTACACTGAGTTCAAGAAGTTGTCCTGTTGCAGATGCTCTGTATCCTACTCCTATAACTTCAAGTTTCTTTTCAAACCCTTTGGAAACTCCTTCAACCATATTATTTATCAAAACTCGCGATAACCCGTGAAATGATTTATGTTCTTTAGAGTCAGAAGGACGAGTAAGGTTTATTACATTGCCTTCGAATTCTAATTTTATGTCTTTATGAATTTTTTGGGTTAATTCTCCGAGTTTACCTTTAACGGTAACAACATTATCATCAGAAACCTCAACTTTTACCCCATCCGGAATGGTTACCGGTAATTTACCTATTCGTGACATCGTATATTTTTATTTCGTTTTAATTTTTTAATAAACGTAACACAATACTTCTCCTCCGAGATTTTGTCTTGCCGCTTCTTTATTAGTCATTACTCCTTTAGAAGTCGATATTATTGCTATTCCTAATCCGTTAAGGACTCTGGGCATATCAACAGCTGAAGTATATTTTCGTAATCCCGGTTTGCTTACGCGCTCTAATTTGTGTATTGCCGGCACTTTAGTTTTCGGATGATATTTAAGGGCTATTTTAATAATTCCTTGTTTATTATCATCTTCAAATTTATAACTTAATATATATCCTTGATCAAATAATAATTTTGTTATTTCTTTTTTCAAATTAGAAGCCGGAATTTCCACAACTTTATGTTTTGCCATAACGGCATTTCTAATTCGCGTAAGGTAATCTGCAACCGTATCTGTAATCATTACTAATATTTTTAAAATTTTACCAACTTGCTTTTTTAACTCCGGGAATTAATCCTTGCGAAGCCATTTCTCTGAACGTAATTCTGCTGATTCCGAATTGTCTCATATATCCTTTTGGTCTGCCTGTGATACTGCATCTGTTATGCAGCCTTACTTTAGAGGAATTTTTAGGTAATTTCTGCAATCCTTCCCAATCGCCTTCTGCTTTAAGTTTTGCTCTTTTTTCTGCGTATTTCTCAACAAGTTTTTGTCTTTTTCTCTCACGAGCTTTCATTGATTCTTTAGCCATATTGTCTTATTTTTTAAAAGGAAATCCGAATTGTTTTAATAATGCATAACCTTCTTCGTCAGTTTTTGCAGTTGTAACAAAAGTTATATTCATACCGAGAATTTTATCTATCTTATCAAGTTCAATTTCAGGAAAAATGAACTGTTCTTCTATACCTAAGGTGTAATTTCCTCTTCCGTCAAGCTTTCCGGAAATTCCTTTGAAGTCTTTAATACGGGGGATTGCCACAACGAGCAGTTTTTCCAAAAACTCATACATCCTGTCTTTTCTGAGCGTTACGGATACCCCGATAGGCATTCCTTCTCTTAATTTGAAATTAGATATATTGTTTTTTGCAAACCGCTGTACAGCCTTTTGCCCGGCAATCAGTGACAACTCTTCTTGAGCCGTATTTATTATTTTTTTATCGGCAACACCTTGTCCTATACCCTGATTTAAAACAATTTTTTCTAATCGGGGAACTTGCATTACACTGGAATAATTAAATTCCTTTTGCAAAGCCGGAACGATTTCTTCGTTAAATTTTTTCTTTAATGTCGGAATTCTTTTTTCCATTATTTAATTTCTTGTTGGTTCTTAGATTTCTTTGAGTAACGCACCAATTTTCCGTTACTGTCAGCTTTTCTGCCGATTCTTGTCGGCAATCCGGTTTCCGGACAAATTACGTTTAAATTTGAAATATGAACCGGTGCTTCTTCTTTTATTATTCCTCCTTCAGGATATTTTGCATTAGGTTTGGTGTGCTTTGAAATAATATTTATTCCTTCAACAATTGCTTTGTATTTTTCTCTGTCAACTTTCAGCACACGTCCTTTTTTTCCTTTATCGTTTCCGGAATTAACAAAAACGATGTCTCCTTTCTTAATATGTATTTTCTTTTGCATCAAACTAAAATTTTCAATTTATAAAACTTCCGGAGCCAATGAAATGATTTTCATATTGGTTTTTCTTAATTCTCTGGGAATAGGACCGAATACACGAGTTCCTCTCATTTCTCCCGCAGCATTTAAAAGGACAACTGCATTGTCGTCAAAACGAATATATGAGCCGTCGGGTCTTCTTATTTCTTTTTTTGTTCTGACAACAACACCTTTAGTAACGGTGCCTTTTTTGATATCGCTTGCAGGAATTGCACTTTTAACGGTTACAACAACCTGGTCTCCTATAGATGCGTATCTTTTTTTTGTTCCTCCCAGAACTCTTATTACCAATACTTCTTTTGCTCCGCTGTTATCAGCAACATTTAATCTGCTTTCTTGTTGTATCATAATTATTTAGCTCTTTCAATAATTTCAACTAATCTCCATCTTTTTCTTTTGCTCAAAGGTCTGGTTTCGGCAATTCTTACTACATCGCCGACTTTGCATGTATCTTCCTCATCGTGAGCGATGTATTTTTTGGTTTTAGTCAAAAACTTTCCGTAAATTCTGTGTTTGTATCTTGTTCTTACGGCAACAGTTATAGACTTTTGCATTTTATCACCGGTTACAACACCTGTTCTTTCTTTTCTTAAGTTCCTTTGTTCCATTTTAATTTTATCTTGATTAAGATTTAATTTCGTTTAGTTCTCTTTTTCTTAACTCTGTTTTTAAACGAGCTATAAATCTTTTTGATTCTTTAATTTGATGCGGATTATCAAGATCTGAAATTTTATGATTCATTCTTAAAGTTACAAGATGTTCATATTCATGTTCTAATCTTTCTAAAAGCTCTTTATTTGATAATTCTTTTATCTCAGAATTTTTCATTTTCTCTTTATTTACAGGGTTTCGGTATAATCTCTTCTGATAATAAATTTAGTTTTAACCGGTAATTTTTGAGCTGCAAGTCTCATAGCTTCTCTTGCAACAGCCTCCGGCACACCGTCAGCTTCAAAAAGTATTCTTCCGGGTTGAACTCTTGCCACAAATAATTCCGGTTCTCCTTTTCCTTTCCCCATACGTACTTCTGCGGGTTTTTTCGTTATTGGCTTGTCCGGAAAAATACGTATCCAGATATTACCTTCACGTTTCATATATCTTGTTACAGCTTGACGTGCAGCTTCAATTTGTCTTCCCGTAATCCATTCAGTTTCAAGAGATTTTATGGCGAATGATCCAAAGGCAATTGTTGTGCCTCTGTGAGCATTTCCTTTCATTCTCCCTTTTTGCTGTTTTCTGTATTTTGTTTTTCTTGGTTGTAACATCATAAAAAACTTTTCTGTTAATTTCTTTTTCTTCTCTTATTAGCTCCTAAATGTTGAGGTCTTTTTTTAGACTGTTTGCTGAAATTAGGAGTAAGGTCTTGCTTTCCGAATTTTTCTCCTCTGCAAATCCAGACTTTTACACCTATCAACCCTACTTTCGTGAGAGCTTCAGCCTGATGATAGTCTATATCAGCCCTCAAAGTGTGCAACGGAGTTCTGCCTTCTTTATACATCTCATTACGTGCCATTTCTGCACCGTTCAATCTTCCTGAAACCATTACTTTTACACCCTCGGCACCCATTCTCATAGTAGATGATATTGCCATTCTGACGGCTCTTCTGTATGCTATATTGCCTTCTATTTGTTTTGCAATATTTTCAGCTACGATAACAGCATCCAATTCAGGTTTTTTGATTTCAAATATATTAATTTGAATATCTTTTCCTCCGGTTATTTTTCTCAACTCTTCTTTAAGTTTATCAACTTCTTGCCCGCCTTTGCCTATAATGATTCCCGGTCTTGACGTTGTAATAGTAACAGTTATGAGTTTCAGGGTTCTTTCGATAATTATTCTCGAAACTCCTGCTTTTGAAAGTCTGGTTTTCAGATACTTACGTATTTCACTGTCTTCTTTAATTTTTTCGGCATATTTATTACCGCCGTACCAATTAGAATCCCATCCTCTGATTATTCCCAGTCTGTTACTTATCGGATTTATTTTTTGTCCCATTATTTATTTTCTTTACTGTCAATATATAAAGTAACGTGATTTGAACGTTTTCTTATTCTGTGAGCTCTTCCTTGCGGAGCCGGTTGATATCTTTTGAGCATTGAAGCAGAATCAACTCTTATTTCCTTAACATAAAGGTAATGTTCTTCAGGCTTTTGACCTTCATTTTTCATTTCCCAGTTTGCAATTGCCGACTTCAATAATTTTTCTAGTCTTCCGGAGGCTTCTTTAGGATTATATCTTAGTATATCAAGAGCTTTAAGTACTTCTTCGCCTCTTATCAAATCAGCGACCATTCTCATTTTTCGAGGAGAGGTCGGACAACCTTTAAGAACGGCAAAGTATTGTGTTTTTTTCGCCTCTTTTATTTTCTCTGCTCTAAGTTTTTTACGTACACCCATTATTTTTTCTTTTTATGTCCTCTATAAGTTCTTGTGGGAGAAAACTCTCCTAATCTGTGTCCTACCATATTTTCAGTTATATAAACCGGTATAAATTTTTTACCGTTATGAACTGCTATTGTGTGTCCGACAAAATCGGGTGAAATCATAGAGTTTCTTGCCCAAGTTTTAATGACTTTCTTTTTGCCGGATTCAGACATTTCTACAACTCTTTTTTCGAGTTTAAAGTCAATATACGGTCCTTTTTTGAGTGATCTGCTCATAAAAAATAATTATAAATTTATTTTCTGCGTTTTTTATTCTTTCTTCTTTCAACAATATACTTATCGGAAACTTTTTTTCCTCTTGTTTTAAAGCCTTTAGCTAATAATCCGTTTCTTGATCTGGGATGTCCTCCTGATGCTTTACCTTCACCGCCTCCCATCGGGTGGTCTACCGGGTTCATTGCAACACCTCTTACCCTGGGTCTTCTTCCGAGCCATCTTGATCTTCCTGCTTTACCTGATTTTATAAGGGCATTATCGGAATTTGAAACTGTTCCTACCGTGGCTCTGCAAGTGCTCAAAACTTTTCTCAGTTCTCCGGAAGGGAGTTTTAATACTACAAATTTACCTTCTTTCGATACTAATTGTGCATAAGACCCTGCACTTCTTGCCATTTCGCCTCCTTTACCGGGCTGCAGCTCTACATTATGAACTACTGTTCCTAAAGGAATATCTGATAAAAATAAAGCATTTCCGACTTCAGGAGCAACGTCTTTTCCGGAAATTATTACATCGCCGACTTTAATTCCGTTAGGTGCTATAATATATCTTTTCTCTCCGTCTGCATAGAACAATAAGGATATAAATGCTGTTCTGTTCGGGTCATATTCAACTGTTTTTACAGTTGCGGGAATACCGTCTTTATCTCTCTTAAAATCAATAAATCTGTATGCTTTTTTATGACCGCCGCCGATATAACGCATAGTCATTCTTCCCTGATTGTTTCTTCCTCCGGATTTTCTTTTTCCTTTTATAAGGCTTTTCTCCGGTTTAGAAACTGTCAGTTCTTCAAAAGTATTTATAATTTTACGTCTCTGTCCGGGTGTTACCGGTTTTAATTTCTTAACTCCCATCTTTTCTTAAATATTGCTGTAAAAATCAATAGTATCGCCGTCAATTAATGTAACAATTGCTTTTTTAAATGATTTCGTGCGTCCTTTAATTAAGCCTCGTTTTGTATAGCGGTCTCTTCTCTTTCCCCCGTAAACCATCGTATTAACACTATCTACGGTTACACTGTATAACTTCTCAACAGCTTTCTTAATTTCAATTTTATTTGCATCTTTTTTGACAATAAATCCGTACTGATTAAGTTTCTCACTTTTCTCAGTCATTTTTTCGGTTATTATCGGTTCAATAAGGATATTCATAATCTTATTTTTCTTGATTTTTGCCAAAAATTTGGTTAATTTTTTCGATTGAACTTTCGGTCAACACCAAAGTTTCACTGTTTAAAACATCATAAGTATTTAATTGTGAAACTGTTAAAACTTTAACCTTCTTCAAATTTCGAGCGGACAAATATATATTTTTATTTTCATTTGATAAAACTAAAAGCAACTTTTTATCATTAATTTTTAAATTATTTTTAAAATCAATGAGCTGCCTTGTTTTAGGTTGTTGAAAATCAACGTCTTCTGTTACAATGATATTATTTGCAGAAGCTTTGTAAGAAAGTGCTGATTTTCTTGCTAATTGTTTCACCTTTTTATTGAGTTTAAAACCGTAGTCTCTCGGTCTGGGACCGAAAATACGGCCTCCTCCTCTTAAAACAGGGCTTTTTATACTGCCGGCTCTTGCGGTTCCTGTACCTTTTTGTCTTTTTATTTTCCTGGTACTTCCTTTAATTTCTCCTCTTTCTTTTGCTTTATGCGTACCTTGTCTTTTATTGGCAAGATATTGCTTGACATCAAGATAAATAACATGGTCATTAGGTTCTATACCGAAAATATCTTCTGCCAATGTTACTTTTTTACCGGTTTCTTTACCTGATATATTTAATACATTCAATTCCATTATTTTTCAATTAAGATATATGAACCTTTTGGTCCCGGTACGGAACCTTTAACTATAATTATATTATTTTCAGGAATTATTTTTAAAATACGAAGATTCAAAACTTTGACTCTGGCATTTCCTGTTCTTCCTGCCATACGCATCCCTTTAAAAACTCTCGAAGGGTAAGATGATGCTCCGAGTGAGCCCGGGGCTCTCAACCTGTTGTGCTGTCCGTGAGTTGCATCATTAACTCCGCGAAAATTATATCTTTTAACAACTCCCTGAAATCCTTTACCTTTTGAATAACCGGTAACATCAACCCAATTATCATCTTTAAAGGCTTCAACTGTTATCACATCGCCTAATTTGTATTCTACGCCTTCTTCCGGAGTAAATTCAACAATTTTTCTTTTAGGAGATGTTTTGGCATTTTTAAAATGCCCCGCCTCTGCTTTGTTAGTCCTTTTTTCTTTCTTATCATCATATGCTAACTGCACGGCTTCGTAACCATCGTTGTCTAAAGTTTTAACTTGTGTAACAACGCATGGTCCGGCTTCTAAAACAGTGCATGGAATATTTTTTCCCTCGGCACTGAAAACGGATGTCATTCCGATTTTTTTTCCGATTAATCCGGCCATTTTTCTATTCTTTTATCTGTTAATATAAAATCTTAAACTTTTATTTCTACGTCAACTCCGCTGGGAAGCTCTAATTTCATAAGGGCATCTACGGTTTTTGAATTTGAACTGTAAATATCTATCAACCTTTTGAATGAAGAAAGTTGAAATTGCTCTCTTGATTTCTTATTCACAAAGGTCGACCTTAATACGGTAAAAATTCTTTTTTGTGTTGGCAAGGGTATGGGGCCACTGACCACAGCACCCGTAGTTTTAACCGTTTTAACTATCTTCTCTGCCGAGTTATCAACCAAATTATGGTCGTAAGATTTTAATTTTATTCTTATTTTTTGTGCCATTTATATATAATTTTTAAGCAAATATTTTTCCTGTTAATCTTGCAACTATTTCATCTGATATTTTTTTATCAACTTCTCCGTAGTGTGAAAACTCCATAACGGAAGATGCTCTGCCTGAACTTAATGTCCGTAATACAGTAACATAACCGAACATTTCAGATAAAGGGACAATTGCATCTATTACCTGCATATTAGCCCTTTCTGAAGTTCCCGTTATTTTTGAGCGTCTTTTATTTAGGTCTGACATTATATCTCCCAGATATTCTCCCGGAGTCAGTATCTCTACGTTCATTATGGGTTCCATCAATATAGGTTCTGCATCATGAGATGCCTTTCTGTATGCCTGCCCTGCTGCTATTTCAAAAGAAAGTTCGTCTGACTCATCTTGCTTGTATACTGCATCTAACAACTCAACATATAAATTATCAAGCGGATAACCGGCTAAAGGTCCGTTATTCATTGCATTTTTAAAGCCTCTTTTTACGGCTGCGACAAAAACTTCCGGTAATATACCTTTCGAAAGTTTATTGACAAATTTAAATTTATCTTCATTATCACTTTCAAAAGGAGCAACTTTAACTTTTATTTCTGCAAATTTACCTTTACCTGCAGTTTCTTTATCAAATATTTCGTGATGTTCAACCTCTCTCGTTAAAGATTCTTTATAAGAAACCCTCGGTTTTCCTTTATTGCATTTTATGTTATACTCTCTTTCGAGCCTGTCAATTATTATTTCAAGGTGTAACTCACCCATTCCGTAAATAATTCTTTGTCCCGTATTCTCATCAACCTTAACTTTAAAAGTAGGATCTTCTTCCGAGAGAATTTTAAGGGCTTCCTCTAATTTATCTATATCTTTTTGAGCTTTAGGCTCTATAACCATGCCTATAACAGGCTCAGGAAAGTTAATATTTTCAAGAATAACTTGTTTGTTTTCAGCAGTTAAAGTATCGCCGGTTTGTATGTCTTTAAATCCGCTTACAGCACAAATATCACCTGCAAAAACCTCATCAACTGCAATTTGTTTATTGGCGTGCATATGATAGAGGTTCATTAATCTTTCCCGTTTTTTGGTTCTGGGATTAAATACTTGTGTCTTTGCTTTCAAAACACCTGAATAAACTCTTATATATGCTAATTTCCCGACAAATTTATCTGCGGTAATTTTAAAAACTAATGCAGATAAAGGTTCATTTTTATCTGCTTCTCTTATTACTTCATCACTGTTTTTAGGGTTAATACCCTTTACGGGCGGAATATCCAAAGGGCTTGGAAGAAGTTCAATCACAGCATCAAGCAGCATTTGAATTCCTTTATTTTTAAAAGCCGAACCACAAAAAACAGGTATGATTTTTCTTTCAAGAACTGCTTTTCTGGCTACTTTCCTAAACTCTTCAATGCTTATACTTTCCCTGTCTTCAAAAAAGCGTTCCATTAATTCATCATCATGCTCAATAACATTTTCTATCAGATTTTCTCTCCACTCTTCAACGCTTTTTGCATATTCTTCAGAGACTTGAAATGTTTCGTAATTCACTCCGTATTGGTCATCAGCATTCCAAATATATTCTTTTTTTTCGATTAAATCTATTACCCCCTTGAATTCGTCTTCTGAACCGACAGGCAGTTGAAACGGAACGGCATTTGCTCCGAGTTTTTCTTTTATCTGATCAACTACTCCGAAAAAATCAGCTCCGGCCCTGTCCATTTTATTTACAAAAGCCACTACCGGAACATTGTATTTATCTGCTTGTCTCCATACCGTTTCCGATTGAGGTTCAACTCCTCCGACAGCACAAAAAACAGCAATTGCACCATCCAATACTCTTAAAGAGCGTTCAACTTCAACGGTAAAATCAACATGACCGGGTGTATCAATAATATTTATCTTATATTTATTGCCTTTATAATTCCAATAAGTGGTAGTTGCTGCCGAAGTTATGGTAATACCGCGCTCTTGCTCTTGCTCCATCCAGTCCATTGTAGCAAGACCGTCATGAACTTCACCTATCTTATAATTTACTCCGG
>JALSMF010000381.1 GCA_026987795.1 Bacteroidales bacterium | reverse complement strand
TATTATTTTTTTACCGAAGTCAATTGCAGAAAACCGAACATAGCGTTTAGGATTATTTTTTATGTCAATGAGCAAATCATCTAAATCGGATGATGCTTTTTTCAGTTCGTTATATAATTTTTCGTCGTTTATTAATAAGCCTAATGAACCTTCGCCTTTTTCAATTTTAGTTAACATTGTATTTAATCTGTAAATTGCGGTATCTGCATTGTGAATAATATTTACGAAATTTGATGCATACAGAGAGTCGCTTATACTTCCGAAGTTTGTAAGTATTTTTTCGATATTTTCGTTATTACTTCTAAGGTTTGTTGTTATTGATTCAGCGTTATCAATAATTTTTGCAATTCTCACTCTTTCTGAAGTCATAAGAGTATCTAACGTATTGGTTGTGTGCTCCAGATTTTTCAGGGTGATTTGTATATGCTCAAAGCTTTGTTTTATGTTTGCTCTTGTTTTAGGGTTAAAAACCGAACGAAAGGCAACAAGGAGAGAGTCTAATGTTCCTATCATATTTTCAGTTTTCAGTTTTAGGGGGAGTATTTGCTTGTTAACCTCTTCCGACAGGCTGTTTTCAACGGCAGTAAGCAGTGTATCTCCTGATTTGTAGAATTTATCGGTTTTGTTTTTATTTAAGATTATTTTGAGTCCCATTGTCCCCATTAAATCAGTACTTGTAATCATTGCAACGGAACTGTCGGGTATTTTTATGTCGTTTCTTATATGAAACTCAACAACTATTTTATTTAAGTTACCGTTTAAAAAATTTACCTTTGATACTTTTCCCACCTTTGTGCCGTTAACAAAAACATGATTTCCTTCCGACAGTTCTTTTACGTCACCGTAAATTCCGTACAGTTTTGTTTGGTTTGATAACAAATCATTGCTGCGTATATAATTTATTCCCCAAACGGTAATCAAAATTATGATTGTGAAGAGAATTCCTGTTTTTATATATCTTTTTTGCTCTTTTGTCATTTTTTAATTATTTAAAATTTGCATAGCTTCTTTTACGGTAATTAGTTTGCCGTTGTTTACGGCAATTATATATGCTTCGGGTATTTTTTTTCTGATTTCCTTTTGGAGCTTTGCAATTTCTTCGTATGATTTTGATTTTCCGGTGAAATATCGAAAATATCTTCCGTCTTCTATACGTTCAACATTTTTAATCCCTTTAAAGTTTTCCGGTTTTGTATCTATTTTTTTGCTTGAATAAGCAATTTGAACTTTGAAAGTTATATCTTTTTCTTTTACAATATTTTGGTGTTCAATTTCGCTCTTGTATTTTTTTACGGCACGGTATACGGCTGATGCTATAATTGCTTGTCCTTTTTCTGAATTTAAAAAACTTTCTTCATCCGGATTTGAGATAAAACCGGTTTCAATTAAAATGCTCGGCATTGAACAATTCCAAAGAACGACCAGTCCGGCTTGCCTTACATCTCTGCTCTCGCGTTTCGCACGGTCTTTAAATTCTTCTTGGACAAGTTCGGCTAATCTTATACTTTTTTCTAAATATGCATTTTGGTATAACGAAAATATTATATCCGATTCGGGAGAATCCGGGTCAAATCCTTCATATTTTGTTTTATAATTATCTTCAATTAAAATAACTGAGTTCTCTCTTTTTACAACATCTAATTGTTTGTCGCTTTTATTGAGTCCCATCACAAAAGTCGAAGTCCCTGTTATTGATTTATTTCGGCTTGCATTTACATGAATTGAAATAAATAAGTCGGCATTATTTCTGTTTGCTGTTGCCGAACGTTCGTGAAGTTCTATGAATTTATCGGTTTTACGGGTATAAACAACTTTGACTCCGGGCAGGTTTTCTTTTATATATTTTCCTGTTTTTAATGCTATTGCCAGGGTTATGTCTTTTTCTTTACTTTTTTTGCCCAAAGCTCCGGGATCTTTACCTCCGTGCCCGGCATCAATTACTATAATATCAACCTTATCATTTTTATTTTGGGCTACGGAAAAATAAAAAAATAATATAAAGGGTATAACAAAAAATATCTTTATAAGTTTATACATTTTAAAAGCACTTAAAATCTTTTAACATTAATTAATAAAATGTCTTTTTAATAATCCTCTTAAAATTATAATTTTGCGTAAAATTTTAATCTTTTGAATCACAACAAAAATAATATATTAATTGCAAATATCTTATATTTTTCGGTAAAGTATTTTTTTATCGTATTGTTGTTATTTCTTACAAATTTATTGTATTCTCAACAGGACTCTTTAATTCGGAACGATACTTTGAGTAAAATTATTATGACGGACACTTTATCCGTAAACGATTCAGAACAAAATTCAGAACCTGATACAGTCAAAAGTAATAATATTTCACCTGATGCTGTTGACAGAACAATAGATTATTCTTGTAATGATTCTATTTTGTTCTCATTTTCGGAAGAAAAAATGTATTTATACGGTAAAGGAGATATTTCTTCTGAAGATATGGACTTAAAATCTTCGTATGTTGAAATAAGTACGAAAGAAAGCTATTTGTTTTCAAAAACAGTTGCCGACAGTTCCGGAGAAAAAGAGAGTAAGCCTGTTTTAACTCAGGATAATGAGAACTTTACCGTAAGCAGTATTAAGTATAATTTCAGAACTAAAAAAGCCTTGGTAAAAGATGTTAAGATGAAAGCGGAGCAGGGTTTTTTGCACAGTGATGTTGCAAAAATGCAGGCAGACAAAGAGTTTCATATTAAAGACGGTAAATTTACTACTTGCGATTTAGACCATCCTCATTTCTATATAAAACTTACAAAAGCCAAAAAAATACCGGATAAACATATAATTTCCGGACCTATGTATTTTGTAATTGCTGATATTCCGTTGTATATAATAGGATTACCATTCGGTATTTTACCTAATCAAAAGAAAAATGCTTCAGGTTTAATCATTCCTCAATACGGCGAGGAACAGCAGAGAGGGTTCTTTTTAAGAGAAGGAGGATACTTTTGGGCAATTAACGATTACGTAAATTTGGCAGTTTTGGGAGATATATATTCTCGAGGCAGTTGGGGGGTAACGTTAAAGTCAAATTTTAAAAAACTATACAGATATTCAGGAGGTATAGAAATGAAATTCAGTAAAATACAGACAGGAGAAAAAATACTGCTTGATTCAAAAACAAGTAATTCTTTTTCGGTTGTCGGAACATATTCGCAAGATGCAAAAGCTAATCCTAACGGAACTTTTACTGCAACTCTTAATTTCGGGCAAAATTTTGAGTTAGATGCAAAAAATTTAAATGATTTAACCGATAATCAAAAATCATCAAATATATCGTATCGTTGGTCTAAACCGGGAAGTATTTTTAATTTCAGTGCTAACTTAAGAGGAACTCAAAATTCAAAGACAAATGCTTTAAGTTTAATATTGCCTGATTTATCATTTAACATAAAAAGACAAACACCTTTTAAAAATTTAGGAACAGGAACAAACAGATGGTATCAAAAAATAGGTTATACTTTAAACATAAAAGCTAAAAACTCTTTAAATACTACGGATACAGCTGCTTTCACTAAGGATGTTTTATATCAAATGAAAAACGGCTTACAATACAATTTGCCTGTAAGCACTTCATTTACACTGTTTAATTATATTAATGTAAGCCCGTCGCTGAACATTAACGGGCGAATGTATTCAAGCTACATACGACAAAATGACATTTTACTTGTAGAAGGTAATGAAATTATTTCTTCCGTAAAAAAAGATACTGTTTACAAAGTTACTTTTCCTTTTGATTTTCAGTTTTCAATACCGTTTTCCACAAAAATTTACGGAATTTTCAATATTAATAAAGGAAGGGTGCAGGCAATAAGACACGTAATGTCGCCGACATTGTCGTTCAGTTACCGACCCGATTTTAGTTCTGATTTTTGGGGTTATTACGGTTATAATGACAGAGACTCAATATATTATTCTTATTATACAGGCTATATTTTCGGAGGACCGCCCGCCGGAAAATCAGGCTCTGTTAACTTCTCAATGGGAAATAACTTTGAAATGAAACTTAAAAATAAAAATGATACAGTTGCAGAATCGAAAAAAATAAAACTTATTGATAACCTCATATTATCAACTTCGTATAATTTAGCATCAGATTCTTTGAACTTTTCAAATCTTACGGTAAGAGGAAATACCCGACTGTTTAAGAATTTCTCTCTTACTTTCGGAGCCGATTTCGACCCTTATATTAAAGATACTTTAGGACGAAAAATAAATACATTCGAATGGAATGAAAATAAACGACTTGTAAGGTTTAATACCGGGCGGGTAGGTTTAACAGGCTCTTTAAAACCTACGGAAACCAAAACAAAAGGTGAGCAGATTCATACAGATTTTTACTATTATCAACACCCCGAAGTCCCCTATGCTGATTTTAATATACCCTGGAACTTAAGCCTGACATACAATCTTAACGTAATCAATAAGTTTGATACTCCTTCGCAGTCATATATAAGAAACACCACGCAAACCGTTGCTTTAAACGGAAGTTTTTCTCTTACGCCCAATTGGAATATAACTGCAAAAACAAATTATGATATAGCAGCAAGAAAATTCTCATATGCACAATTTACGGTATACCGAGATTTGCATTGCTGGGAAATGAGTTTTAACGTAATACCGTTCGGAACACTGAAGAGTTATACATTTCGCATAAATATCAAATCTTCTGTATTTAAAGGCGTTGAATATAATAAGCGAAAAGAATGGGATAAAACAAAACTTTTCGGAAATTAATCTTACTGTCTTAACTTTTAAACTTATATAAAACTTGATGTCGGTTTAGTCAGAGGAAAGTTTTCTTTTTTTGGGCATAAAAAGGAATATTTAGACATTTTTTTGATGAATTTCAGTTAATATATTACTTTCGCATTTTGAATTTTATTTATATGTTCTTATAACTGAATTTTTAAAATTTTATACTCATGTCTGAAAAACCTGTTAACCCAAACGAAAACAATCTTGATTCTTTAAAAGATGATAATGAATTATCACCTGCTGATAAAATACATAATAAAATTAACCAACTGAGAAAAAAAGCTTCAGAAAAAGATACACCTGAGACTAAAGCTGAAGAAACAGAGGCAGGAGAAAGCAAAAAAAATGAGACGGAAATACCGGAAGAAAAAATAATAAACAAAGAAGATTCGGATAACAAAGAAGCAGAAAAGGAAGAGATAGTATCCGAAGTTATTGCAGATGCAGAGCCTGCTAAAGAAAAGAATGAAGAAAAAGAGCCTGAAAAGAAACCGGAAGACTTCTCTTCTTTCAGTAAAGAAGAACTTCTCGAAAAATTAAAATCATTATCAGTTGAAGAATATAAACCCGCTTTTGATAATATAATTAAGAAAATAAAAGAATCATTCTATAATATCATTTCTTCGGAGCAAGAAAGACTGAAAACAAAATTTATTGAAGACGGAGGAAAAGAAGAGGATTTCGAACCGGTAACAGACGAATTTGAAAACAGATTAAAAGAGTTTGTACAAAAATTTTATGATAAAAAAGAAACCTATGAAATAAGACTTGAAGAAGAGAAAAAGAAAAATTTAGCCTTAAAATATTCAGTAATTGAGGAAATTAAAGAGTTGATAAATAAGCCCGAATCTTTTTCTAAGACATTTAATAATTTTAAAAACCTCCAAAAAAAATGGAACGAAATAGGGCTTGTTCCTAAAAACGAAATTAAAGCTTTGCATGATGAATACAATAAGCACGTTCAAAAATTTTACGAATACGTAGAAGTAAACAAAGAATTACGAGAATTAGATTTTAAGAAAAATTACGAAATAAAAATATCCCTTTGCGAAAAAGCCGAAGAATTACTCTTAGAAACAAACTATAACAAAGCAAAAAAAGAATTGCAGGTTTTACATAAAAAATGGAAAGAAACCGGTATAGTTTCAAATGAAGTCAGAGAGGAACTTTGGGCAAGATTTCAGTCGGCTACTATTCAGATAAACGAACGATACAGTAAATATCTGGACGAAATTAAAGAACAACAGGAGAAAAATCTTGAATCTAAGCAGTTTTTAGTTGAAAAAGCCGAAGAACTTGCAAATGAAAATTATGAAACACATATTGAATGGAAAAATGCTTCCGATAAAGTTATAGAAATTCAAAGATTGTGGAAAAAAATAGGATATGTACCGAAAGAGTATAACAACAAAATATACTCTCAGTTTAAAAATGCATGTGATTTATTTTTTGAGCGTATCAGAAAATACTACGAAGAGACAGAGAAAGACAGAGAAGACAATTACCAAAAGAAGCTGGACTTGTGTACACAGGCAGAAAGTCTGCAAGACAGTACCGAATGGGTCAAAACAGCCGAAATATATAAAAATATACAAGAAGAGTGGAAAAAAATAGGTCCCGTTCCTAAAAAACATTCAGACGAAATTTGGAAACGCTTCAGAAAAGCATGTAACACATTTTTTGACAGAAAAAAAGAATACTATAAAAGCAGGAAGACTGCCGAAAAAGAAAATTTATTGAAAAAACAAGAAATAATAAATAAAATAGAAAACCTTGAACCTTCAGATAATCAAAATGAAACACTCGAAAAGTTAAAAGAACTTCAAAACGAATTTATATCCGTAGGCTATGTTCCCTTTGAAAATAAAGATGAAATTTATGACAAATTTCATTCTGCGGTTAATGCTCAATTTGAAAAATTAAATATAAGTAAAGAAAAACTTGAACAATTAAAATTTGCAGAGAATATAGAAGCAATTAAAAAATCTCCCGAATCAGATTTTTTGATACAAAAAGAAATGATGAAAATTCAAAAGCAGATAGACAAATTAGAAGACGATATAAAAGTTTGGGAGAATAATATAGGTTTTTTCTCTGCAAGTACTTCGAAATCAGGCTCTCTTATTAAAAATATAACCGATAAAATAGAAAAAGCAAAATCAAGACTTTCTTCTCTGAAAATAAAAATGTCGGAATTAGAAAAAATACAGGAATAAATATACCGCTCTTTTGAAAAATTCAAGATACATATTTATAACAGGAGGTGTAACGTCCTCTCTCGGAAAAGGTATTATTTCCGCATCTTTAGCAAAACTCCTTCAGGAAAGAGGATATTCGGTTACCATACAAAAACTGGACCCTTACATAAATATTGATCCCGGAACCCTTAACCCTTATGAACACGGCGAATGTTACGTTACGGACGACGGTGCCGAAACCGATTTAGACCTCGGGCACTACGAGCGTTTTACTGATATTACCACTTCGCAGGCAAATAACGTTACTACGGGCAGAATATATCAATCCGTAATTAATAAAGAACGAAAAGGTGATTATCTCGGAAAAACCGTTCAAATAATACCGCATATTACAGATGAAATAAAAAGACGCATAAAACTGCTCGGAAAAGAAAACTATGATTTTGTAATTACAGAAATAGGCGGAACCGTCGGCGATATAGAATCTTTTCCGTATATCGAAGCAATAAGACAATTAAAATGGGAACTTGAAGACAGAGTAATAACAATTCATCTGACCCTTGTTCCTTATCTTTCTGCAGCAAAAGAACTAAAAACAAAACCTACGCAACATTCGGTTAAGCTGATGCTGGAAAGCGGCGTTCAGCCCGATATAATTGTTTTAAGAACAGAAAAACCTCTTACCTCAGGCGTAAGAGAGAAAGTCGCAAAGTTTTGTAACGTAAACATCGGAGCCGTGATAGAATCCGTTGATGTCTCCACAATATACGAAGTACCTGTTCTTATGCAGAAAGAAAAACTTGATGAAGTTGTCTTAAAGAAATTTCATTTGGAGATAAAAACAGCACCGCCGTTAAAAAAATGGAAAAAAATAGTTAAAATAATAAAAAATGCCGAAACAAAAATAAAAATAGCGGTAGTCGGGAAATATGTAGAACTTCCTGATGCTTATAAATCAATCAATGAGTCTCTTATACATGCGGGAGCTCATCTTAGTTTTAAACCTGAAATACATTATATACATTCCGAAAAAATAAATAATGACAATGTTCAAGACATTTTGTCTGCCTTTGACGGAGTATTGGTAGCACCGGGCTTCGGGCATCGGGGGGTGGAAGGAAAAATAGATACAATAAAATATGTCAGAGAAAATAACATTCCGTTTCTGGGAATTTGTCTCGGAATGCAATGTGCCGTAATAGAATTTGCCCGCAATGTATTAAATATGGAAAATGCAAACTCAACCGAAATGCACCCGACTACACCCTTTCCGGTAATTGATTTAATGGAAGAGCAAAAAAGTGTAATAAACCTCGGAGGAACGATGCGACTCGGAGCTTACAGATGTAAATTAAAAAATGACTCAAAACTTATAGAAGAATATGCAACTTCAGAAATAAAAGAACGACACAGACACAGATACGAGTTTAATAATAAATTTTTAGAAGAATTTGAAAATGCAGGAATGAAAGCAACAGGAATAAATCCCGACTCGGATTTAGTAGAAATTTTTGAAATTCCGGCTCATAAATGGTTTACCGGTGTTCAGTTCCATCCTGAATATAAAAGTACCGTCTTAAAACCGCACCCGGTTTTTATATCATTTTTAAAAGCTTGTAAAAAATAAAACTAATAAACTAAATGGATAAAAATCAAGTAACAGGAATAATTTTAATCGTAGCTTTACTAATAGGTTACGGCATTTATACTCAACCGTCTAAAGAAGAAATAGCAAAAAGACAGCGAGAGCAGGATTCTTTAAGAAAAGTTATGGTTGAACAAAGAATAAAAGATTCTTTGGCAAGAGCACAAGATTTGACAAATAAGGCAAATATTACTGAAAATGAAATAATTTCGGATACAACCGTAACCGACAGTTCTACAAATAAAAATTTAAAATCAACTTTCGGTATTTTTGCTGAGTCTGCAGAAGGAAAAGAACAATTTGTAACTCTTGAAAATCAAAAAATAAAGATAAAACTCACGACAAAAGGAGCATATCCTTACTTTGCCGAGCTTAAAGAATTTAAAACCTGGGACGGTAAACCCCTGATAGTTTTTGATAATAACGAAAATATTTTCGAACTTAAATTTTATTCAAACAATAGAGATATTTCAACATCCGGTTTGTATTTTGTTAACGTTAACGGAGACTCTCTTTATGATGCAAGCGAAAAGAAACAGACCGTAACGCTCAGGTTAAATGCAGGATATGACAAATATATAGACTTTATATATACATTAGAACCCGAAACTTATCTTATGAAATATGATATTCAGTTTCATAATTTAGGTGATGAGTTGGGAGTAAATTCAAGCTACTTGGATATATATTGGAAATCGGTTATAAGAAGGCAAGAAAAAGGCAAAAAATGGGAAGATCAAAACAGCACAATTTATTACAGATATTATGAAGATGAAGTTAAATACCTGACAGAAACCTCTGATGAAGAAAGTGAAACGGCAGATACTAGAATTGAATGGATTGCCTATAAAGATCATTTTTTTTCAACAGTACTTATTGCAGATGATTATTTCTCTTCTGCGGAAATGAAATATACAAAAGATAAAACGTTTGATAAATACATTAAACATTTAGAGAGTTTTATATCAATACCTTATGAAAACAGCAACCCTCATTACGGTTTTACCTATTATATGGGACCTAACGATTTCGATATCCTGAAAAAAATTAAAGGAAA
>JALSMF010000380.1 GCA_026987795.1 Bacteroidales bacterium | reverse complement strand
CAGGAAGACAGGGTTTTCAAGCAAATTTATCGGCAAATGAAATTTTGAATCAAATAAAAAGCTTGCCCGAATTTGACAAATTGACAAATATTGTTTACATGGGAATGGGCGAACCTTTCGACAACACAGATGAAGTTCTGAAAAGTATCGAAATTTTAACTGCCGATTGGGGATTTGCCTGGTCCCCGAAGCGGATAACCGTATCAACAAACGGAATTATTTCCGGAATTAAGCGTTTTTTAAACGAAAGCAAGTGTCACTTAGCTATAAGTATTCATACCCCGTTTGAAAAGGAACGATTAAGACTTATGCCCGTGCAAAAAACAAACCCGATAAGCGAAGTTTTGAAAATTGTCAAGAATCATGATTTCGGAAGACAAAGGCGTATTTCGTTTGAATATATTATTTTTAAAAATTTTAACGACAGTATGAAACATGCCGACGAATTGGCTCGGTTGGTTTACGGTTTCCACGCAAGAGTAAACCTGATTCGTTTTCACGAAATACCGGGAACGGACTTAAAAGGAACGGATTATAAAACACCGGAAAAGTTCAGAGACAGATTAAACGAAAAAGGAATAACGGCAACCATACGAGCTTCACGCGGACAGGATATTGATGCTGCCTGCGGTTTACTTTCTACAAAAGAGTCTGAAAAAAATAAAATTTGAAACAGCTTATTTTTAAAATATTATCTTCTTTTTCGATTTTCATACCCGTAAAGGTTTTAATAAAACTTTCGGGAAAGAACGTAATTTTTCCGTTTTACCATATCGTAAGCGATAATCCTCCGGCACATATCAAGCATTTGTATCCGGTAAGAAGTATCAAACAGTTTGAAAAAGATTTAGATTTTCTGCAAAAATATTTTTCGGCGACAACTTTTCCGCCCGAAGCAAACAAAGAAGGTTTTGTTTTATCATTTGACGACGGACTTTCTGAAGTTTATGATATTGTTGCACCGATTTTAAGAAAACGAAATATTCCGGCAATTTTCTTTCTTAATTCTGCTTTTATTGATAATAAAGATTTATTTTTTAAATGTAAAATCAGTCTGATTATTGATAAAATTGCAAAAGACGGTTTATCTCCCGAAATTTCACATTTATTGAATTGTAAAAAGAGAAACTGTATAAAAAAAATACTTTCTCTGAAATTTAAGGACGAAAATATTATAAATAAAGCAGCGGAAATTTCGGGTATTAATTTCAAAAAATATCTTGAAACTGAAAAACCGTATCTTTCAAGCAGTCAGGCAGAAGAGTTAATATCGCAGGGATTTAAAGCAGGTGCACACAGCATAAACCACCCTCTGTTTTCGGAAATAAGCGAAAAAGAGCAGACAAGACAAACCGAAGAAAGTATTAATTTTATTAGAGATAGATTTAATGTAAAGGACAAACTTTTTGCATTTCCGTTTACCGACAACGGTGTAAAAAATACTTTCTTTGAGAAAATTTTTGAGAGAAATACTGCCGATTTTACATTCGGAACTGCCGGTATAAAAGATGATTACACAGCCGGTAACATTCAGCGAATACCTGTTGAAAAATACGGATTATCAGCAAAAAGACATATTAAAACAGAGTATTTACTGTATCTTATAAAGAAATTAGCAGGAAAAGAAATCGTAAAAAGACAATAAAACGGCAAATTCATATTTTAACATACAAATTTGCCGTTTTTTCGTCAAATTTTCAAAGCTTTTTTATTTTACTGATTTGAATAATGTAGGTTTTATAACAATCATTGCCCAAATCCAGTTATTTGTTCCCATCGGATTATCAGTCGTAGGAACAACACCTTTAAGTCCGTACATACTTTCGGTTGCAAACATTTGAGAATATCCGAACTGTATATTTGCTGTTTTAGGAATAATATTATATCCTACCACAAAATCCACTTCCGTTCCGAGTGCTCCTATATCGTGAGTTACGGCATTTACGTCTGTGTAAGTTCCTTTTCCGGCAGGTAAAAAGTAATGCGGAATAAGTTTTGCAAAGAAAGGTCCGTTTTTATATAATATTTTAAGATTAATATCCTGTAAACCTATGCTGCTTCCGTGATTTCCTACATAGAAATAATCCATCCAGCCGTTAAATTTATGATTTGTTCCGTAAAGCGGCGTAAAAGCATTTTCATCGGTTCTGTTTACATCAGTTAAATCATTTCCTGACAGTATTTCGTAACCGGCTCCTATTTTCAGACCGTCAGATATTTTATACATTGCATCAAAAGCAAAATTATAAGCAGCTATTTTTTGTCCTTGCCCTGATTTTTCTTCATATCCGAGGTCTTCGGCTGTAAGCCCGGTCGGTAAGCTGGCAGGGTCAATCCAGTCAGCAGCTTTTTTTCCTGTTTGATAATAAGAATTCAATGCCAGATTTAAATCTCCTAACTGATATGTAAATCTTCCTCCGAGAATTTGACTGTAAGCATTTGACTCGGCAACTTGAGCAACGGGTCCCCAATATCCTCTTTCGGCTACGCCGTTATTCAAAGCTAAAATACTGTATCCGAAATCAGCAGCTTTTCCGTTTATCCATAAAAACTGCATTGCTTTGTATGCATCATTTCCGGTAAAAGGACCTCCGTGATATGCTATACCGAGATGAACTTTAATGTTTCCTTCATATTTAAAAAGAGCCAAATCGTGAGAACGAGCCTGCTGAGCCCATCCTACACTTCCTAAGATTCTGTGATCGTCGTAAACAAGTTCCATACGTCCGGCTTTCAGTGAAAATTTATCCGTAAAGTTTATTTCGCCCCACGCCTGATGCACAAACATATCATTCGTATCATCGGCAGTCAGTTGAGCCTGGCTGCCCCAAGTTCTTATATCCTGAAGTTGAAGACCGAATTTAATTTTATCATATTTGTAATTAAATCCTATACGGGTTCTCTGGCTTGTAGCCAAACTGCCGGGATATGTGTACTCATTAGGAACGGAATATTTTAACACGGGAGATTTATATCCGTGACTGAATTCCGTTCTCGGTCTGAACTCCGCATTAACGGTAAATTCGCTTTTCTTTTCTTCTTCTTTTTTTTCTTCCTGAGCAAAAATATTGCCTGTCAAAAGAACTGTAAAAGCTAAAGCTAACAATAAATTAAGTTTTTTCATTTTTAAAATTTTATTTTATAATTGGTGAATAGTTTAAAATATTTTTCTTTTTAAGTCTCCGTTATATCTTATGTCCTCCGGCTTTGCATCAGGGTCGTTAAGCCATTCGGGTAAATTATTGTTGTTATTCAAATTTTCACGTAATCCGTCTAATTCATCTTCGCTGTAGGCATACATCATATCGGCTGATATGATATTATCAAAAGACTGAAGAATTTTAAGTTTTTTGATTTCTTCTTCTGTATTTTCACCCTCGATTGTTACAATTATACGACCTTTTTCATCATGTATATGATATTCACAACAGTTACTTTGCTTTATTTTTTTAATAACACTTTCTGTATGTTCAGGTTTTGTTTGGACTAATATTCCGGATATATTCATTTTAATTCATTTTATATTTTCCAAAAATAAACAATATTTTCTTCTGCTCCGGTAAAAATTTCATTTTCTGAAATGAACAAGATTTTTGTTAATATACTTTTATGTGCTTTTAATATATTTATTCTTGTTTTTGTTATTGTATTAATTATTTGTATATCATTATCTTCATTACATGAATATGCCGCATATTTGCCGGACGGACTAAGCCCCGTACCGTAAATTAAGAAATCACTTTTAATGTAATAAGAACTGTTATTTGTCATATTATAAACGGAAAGTCTTCTGTCTTGACCTCCGCACAATATTATATTATTCTTATAATCAATCTGATATACATTATCAACATTGTTTCCCGACAATTCTTCTGAAATTTTTCCCGATAAAACATCAATTATATGAATAATACCGCTTTCATCAGCTGTTACAGCTTTATTCTTTTCTTTATTAAGGACAATGTCAGAAAAGGTGTACGGGCTGATTTGCTTCCTGTATATTTCTTTTTTTTTCTTTATATCATAAAGTATAATTTCATTGCTCAACAACCCGAAAATTACTTTTTCTTCATTAAGAAATTTAACCTTCTTTATTATCAGTTTAGCTGAAATATCTTCTATAACAATATTTCTTTCCCCCTCGTTAAAAATAAAAACATTACTGAACCCGTGCTTTCCCTGTGAAACAGCTATTAAAATTTTCTTCCCTTTTATTTTATCAAAAGAATAAATTTTTGCGGGTATATATTTACCGGTAAAGTCTTTAATCTTCGGCAAATAATAGTTTTCAGAATTTTTTTTTGAAGGAATTTTAAAAACCTGAATACATCCTATATCCTCTGAGATATAGAGTTGTCCTTCTTCATAAAGCATATCCGTAACATTTCCTTTTGTTTTTAATGAATATAAAGGAGACAGAGCAAAAATACTTTCTGAAATAAAAGCAAATATTAACAGCAACTTAATTTTCATATATTTAAAATAATCCTATTTTACTCCTTCATCCATAACTTTATCTAAATTTGAGCCTGTTTTCAGGGCTTCATCTCTGAAAACTCTCTCAAAATTATTTTTGATATCAACTGTTATGTTTGCTTGCGGCACATGGCACTGCGAACATACATACCTTGCAGGAGAGAGTTTTTTTAATTTTTCGGAAACTACTTTTCCTTCTTCTGCATCTACTTCATATTTCCCGTTTACTTTCTTCAATTTCGGTCTGTAATCGGTAAAATGAGATTCCGGTATTGAAACGGCTCCTGACTTTGCAACTTTATCAGGCATATGACAAGACAAACAAATATTATTATTTGTTGTAATAGGAAAAAAACCTGTTGTCATATGAGGAATTAAAGGAGGGGCATTTTCAAAAGCTCTTTCTATTTTTTCTGATGTTCCGGGAGGTGTCATACTGTATTGCGGCATTTCTTCCAATAAGTTTTCATTATCATTCATAACGTCCGATTTTATAATACCTAAAGTTAAATCGCTGACAGAGTCGTCATCAAGTTCATTTTTTCCGCATGAATTAAGCAGAAAAACAGCAATAATTCCCGTAATAAAAATTTTCTTTATCATAATTTGTAAATTTATTTAATTTTAAAATTGAATTTTAAAGCATTATCATCGCATACATCTATGCACCGACCGCAATCAGTACATTCGGAGGATTTTATATTTCCTGACTTTTTGCCTATAGTATCTAAAACTTGAATTTCGGGACAAACTTTTTTGCATTTCATACATAAAGTACAATTTTCTTTTGTGTGAAAAACTTTCAGCAATCTGTATTTTCCGGTAAACGCATAAAATGCACCTACGGGGCATATATGTCCGCACCACCCGTGTTCGGCAATAAAAATATCAAAAAGAAAAACTGTTAAAACAATTGAAATACCGAATACTGTTCCGAAAATTACGGCTCTGAATAATATTGATATGGGATTTATCAGTTCAAATGCTGCTATTCCGGAAATAAACGATAAAAATAAACCTAATCCGACAACATAGTATCTGATATTTTTAGACATTGATTTTGTTTTAAAAACAGGTTGTATACCTGTTATCTTTCTGATATAAGATGCAAAATCCGTAATAATATTTAAAGGACAAACCCAACTGCAAAATATTCTGCCTCCCGTAACAGAGTAAAAAAGCAAAATAACTGCTGCTCCGATAATTATTTCTGTTGCCGGAATATATCCGGCAAAAAACATTTGCATGACAGCATAAGGATCGGACAAATGAAATTTATTAAACAGGATTGCCGTACTTAAATTTCCTTTAATTATATTTATTCCGAAATTTGCTCCTGCTACAAACAGAAAAAGTATTCCTGATTGAGATATTCTTCTCAATATCAAATATTTATTATTCTTCATCATCAAATAATCCTTCCAAATCATTTAAATATTCAATAGCTCCCGTATTGTCTTTATCTGTAGAACTTCCGACACTTGTCTTATTTAATCGCTTTTCGTCTTCTGCATCCCATCCCTTTATATAATGGTCTCCTACTTTTCCTGTTGCAATTTTAAGCGGTAAAACTTTTATTGCCGGTATTTCTGTAATACAAGCATGCTCACAAAGACCGCAACCGGTACAGATTTCAGCATTAACAACAGGTTTGAGATAAGCATGTTTTCCGGTTCTTTCATTTTGAGAATACTCAATTGTTATAGCTTCCCCTAAAAGCGGACAGGCTCTGTAGCAAGCATCACACTGAATACCCCAGAAAGCAATGCATGATTCTTTATTAACAACCGCCAGTCCCATTCTGCTTTTATTAACATCGAGCTTTTTTGTTTCATTTTCGACAGATGCTAAAAGTTTATTAACATCAAGAGCTCCTGTAGGACAAACAGGTACACAGGGAATATTTGTGCACATATAACAAGGAACCTCTCTTGCGGTAAAATACGGAGTGCCCGTTACTTTATTATCTGACGGAGTCGAAAGTTTTAACGTATCATACGGACAGGCTTCAACACATAGTCCGCATTTTATACAGGCTTTTACAAAATCGGGCTCATCAATTGCTCCGGGAGGACGTAAGACCAAGTCAGTCTTTTTGTTATTTTCAACATATCCGCCCCAAACTAAGCCTCCGACGGCAACATAACCGGCTCCTCTGAAAATTGTCTTAATGGCATCTTTTCTTGAAGTTTTTCCGGATTTTATTTTATTTTTTTCAAGCATTTGAAATTTTTAAATAAAACAGAACACAGTAAGTATTTAAGCTTTATAAACTTTAACGGCACTTTTCTTAAAATCTGTTTGTTTTGATATAGGACAAGTTGCATCTAAAGTAACTTTATTTATATATACTTTTTCATCGAACCAAGGCACATATACCAATCCTTTAGGCGGCTGATTTCGTCCTCTTGTATCAACGTGGCATTTTACTTTTCCTCTCCTGGATTCAACCCAAACCAAATCTCCTTGTCTAATACCGTTTTTTTCAGCATCTTGAAGGTTCATATAGCAAAGAGCTTCCGGAACTGCACGGTACAATTCGGGAACACGCATAGTCATTGTTCCGCTGTGCCAGTGTTCAAGAACTCGCCCGGTTGACAGCCAAAACGGATAATTTTTATCCGGAATTTCCGGTGCATCCATAAAAGGACGAAAGAATATTTTTGCTTTATTATCTAATCTTTGTTTTTCTTTTTCGGAATCAGGAGATTTTAAATCGCCTACGGGTAACTCTTTCATTGCTTTTCCGTAAAAAGCAAAATCACCTGTTCCTGCTTTGCGGGCATAAGGGTCATATTTAACATTGAAACGCCACTGTGTTTCTTTACCGTCAACAACGGGCCACTTTAAGCCTCTTACTTTATGGTATGTGTCAAAATCGGCATAATCGTGGGCATGTCCTTCCCCGAATTTACGATATTCTTCCCAAAGATATTTTTGGATAAAAAATCCGTACCCCTTCCATTCTTTATCGTTTGAGCCTATAACTGTTCTTTTATCTCCTTCTGCTTCAGTATTTAAGAATCCTTTTCCTATCGGGTCGGGCCATATATAAGATTTTGCTTCATTATTTGCAAAAAGAACTTCATACAGCGTTGTATTAGGATTATAACCTAAATCTGCTATTTTATCAGTTACGTCAGGCAGCGGTTTATCTAATCCCGGTATTTTTACTTCGCCCCACACTTCTCTGATTTTAAATCTTTTTGAAAGTTCAACTATCTGCCATATATCGGGCATAGCATCGCCTACCGGTGTAACTTGCTGTTTCCAGTGTTGGGTTCGGCGTTCTGCATTTCCGTATGCTCCCCATTTTTCGTATATCATTGCTGAGGGCAATACCAAATCTGCAACTTTAGCCGATATTCCGGGATAACCGTCGCTTACTACAATAAAGTTATCTAATTTTCTTGCTGCTTTAATCCAGTGGCGGGCACTTGCCGTATTTTGATACGGATTATTGACTTGAACCCAAACAAATTTTATTTTACCGTCTTCGATATCACGGTGTAGTTTCATCACGTGAGAACCAACCTTCGGATTTAATGTTCCTTTCGGAAGTTTCCATATTTTTTCTGCTATTTCTCTGTGTTTCGGATTTTTAACAACCATATCAGCGGGTAAACGATGAGCAAATGTTCCGACTTCCCGTGCTGTTCCGCATGCAGACGGTTGCCCTGTCAGGCTGAAAGCTCCGTCCCCCGGCTTGGCTTGTTTTCCGAGCAAAAGGTGAACCATATATGCCTGTTCGTTAACCCAAGTTCCTCTTGTATGCTGGTTCATTCCCATTGTCCAAAAGGAGACTACTTTTCTGTTTTTTTCTGCATAAAGCTTTGCAAGTTCTTTCAGTTTATTTTTATAATCTTCTGTTGATTCGTCAGGGTTTCCTTTTGATATTTCGGCAACATAGTCCAAAGTGTAAGGAGATAATGCTTTTTTAAAGTCATCAAAAGTTATTATCCAGTGCTTACCTGCAGACTTTGCATTTTTCATTTCTAAAATATCCCCTTCTTTATATCCGAGATATTCTAATGAAATACCTTCTGCTTTTGATAATTTTTTAGATACCTGATGGTTGACGGTTTCTCTTTCTTTGTCCGTAAAGTTTTTATGATCGGGGTTTCTCATTCCGTAGCCTGTATCAACAACACCTGTTGCAAAAACGGTATGATTCTTTACAAATTTCCAATCAATTGCTTCCGGATAATTATAAACTATTTCTCTTGCAATAAAGTTCCATATTGCAAGGTCTGTCTGAGGTCTGAAAATTATCTCTGTATCAGCTAAATCAGAAGTTCTGTTTGTAAATGTTGTAAGGTTTATTATTTTAACTTTATCAGGATTGTTAAGTTTTCTGTCAACAACGCGAGACCAGAGAATAGGGTGCATTTCTGACATATTTGCTCCCCAGGTTATCACTGTGTCAGTCAATTCAATATCATCGTAACATCCTGAAGGTTCATCAATTCCGAATGTCTGAATGAAACCTGCAACTGCTGAAGCCATACAATGTCTTGCGTTAGGGTCTATATTATTAGAACGAAATCCTGCTTTCATTAATTTTACGGCTGCATATCCTTCCTGAACGGTATATTGACCGGAACCGAATATTCCGATTCCTGCAGGTCCTAATTCTTTCAACGATTTTTTAATTTGTTTTTCCATTTCGTCGAAAGCTCTTTTCCAACTTACAGGCTTGAATTTTCCGTTTTTATTAAAGTTTCCGTTTTCGTCAACTCTCATAAGCGGTACTTTTAAACGGTCTTCGCCGTACATAATTTTTGCATTAAAGTAACCTTTTATACAGTTCAGTCCGCGATTTACCGGAGCTGCAGGATCTCCTTTTACGGCTACTATTTTATCATTTTTTACAGCTACCATAATACCGCAGCCTGTTCCGCAAAATCGACAAACAGCTTTGTCCCACCGCCATTCATTTTCTGCTTTTTGAGGAGCAGCTTTCAGGTGCTTAGGTAAGGCAATACCGACAGCAGCAGCAACTGTTGCAACTGCTGAACTTTTAATGAAATCTCTTCTGCTTAAACTCATTTTAGAAAAAATTTTGGATTTAGAATTATTTTTAATGTATAATTCAAATTTACAAATAATAATTTAAGATACTTATATGGCTTTATATGATTTTTATCATCTGAACCGGAAACTATATATACATATGTGATTTACAATAATATGCAGATTTTAAGATGTGCATAATTTAT
>JALSMF010000379.1 GCA_026987795.1 Bacteroidales bacterium | reverse complement strand
AAGTTGTCCGAGGAAATTTTCGGTTTCGTTTTCGGCTGTTCTTATTACTTTTACGTTAAATTTATCTTTTTTAGGAGGTTTTTGTTTTGTAATTTCAAGTTTGTTTAAATCAACCGTAAGGAGAACATTGTTTCCGCTTACGACAGCTTTATCTTTTTTTACGGAAATAACTTCGGCAACGGTGTTAAGTTCTTCAATTTTGACATAATCGCCTGCTTGTATTGTTTTGCTTTTTTTTATTTGTTTTTCGGCGGAAATATTTTTTCTTCGTTTTTGTTTTTTTTGCTTTAACTTTTCAATTTTTCGGTTTATTTTTTCGTTTTCAGATTTTTGTCGTTCTTTTTCTTTCAGAATATAGTCGTTAAGTTCTTTTCTGAGCTGTTTTGTAATCTCTTTATCGGCATTTTTTTTCTTAATTTCTCTTATGGTATTTTCTATTTTTTTGTTTGCCGAATTAAGAATTTCTTCCGCTTCTTTTTTTGCGTTTTTTAAAATTTCTTTTTTTGCCGATAATATTTTTTCCAGTTCGTATTCGTATTTTTCAAGAGTTTCTTTAAGTTTTATTTCCGTTGTTCTTATTTTTCGTTTGCTTTGTTTAAGTTTCCTTTTTTCTTGCTGTGCAAGTTTTAATGCTTTCTCAAAGTCTATTTGATTTTTATCAACTTTTGATTTTGCCTTATCTAATATTTTTTTGCTAAGCCCTGTTTTTTCGGCAATTTCAAAAGCAAACGAACTGCCGGGTTTGCCTGTTTCCATAACATAAAGCGGTTGCATTTTGTCATTATCGTAAAGCATAGCTGCATTTTCAATTTTCTCTTTATTGTCTGCAAAGTGCTTTAAATTAGTATAATGCGTAGTTATAACCCCTTTTGCTCCGGATTCATATAAGTTTTCCAAAACCGCTTCGGCAATTGCTCCTCCAAGCATCGGTTCTGTTCCTGTTCCGAATTCATCTATTAAAAATAATGTTCTGTCATCGGCATTTTCCGTAAAATATTTCATATTACGAAGATGTGAACTGTAGGTGCTTAAATCGTTCTCTATTGATTGTTCGTCTCCGATGTCAATAAATATTTTTTCAAATATTCCGGTAACGGAAATTTCTTTTACGGGAATCAGCAATCCGCATTGCAGCATATATTGCAAGATTGCCGTTGTTTTAAGTGTAACCGATTTTCCTCCGGCATTGGGTCCGGAAATAATTAAAATATTATTGTTATAAGTTAGTTTTATATCGGAAGGAACAACTTTTTTTCCTGTTTTTTTGTATGATAAAAAAAGAAGAGGGTGCCTTGCTTTCAGAAACTCAATTTCCGAACTGCCCGTTATTTTCGGCTTTACGGACTCTGTCTCAACGGCAAACACAGCTTTTGAACGTATAAAATCTATCTCTGCCATAAAGTTATACGATTTTTTTAAATCGTTGAAATACGGTCTTAAATCGTTTGTAAGTTCGGTTAAAATTTTGCGAATTTCTCTCAATTCTGCAAATTCGAGCTCTTTAATTTCATTGTTAAGGGTAACAACTTCAATAGGTTCTATGTATGATGTTTTTCCGGTTGCGGATTCGCCGTAAATAATACCTTTTATTTTACGTTTGTTTTTCGCATCTACCGGAATAAGCAGTTTGTTGTCCCTTACTGTAATTTCCGTATCTTTTTCAACCGTTCCGGCTGCAATTTGTGTTTTCAGTATTTTATGAATAGTTTGAGAAATGCCGGATTGTTTTTTTGACAGTTCGTTTCTTATATTTGAAAGTTCTTTTGACGCATTATTTTTAATTTCTCCGTATTTATCTATAACTCTGTTAATTCGTTGAATTACGAAAGGGTATATTTGAACGTCTTTTGTCAGATTTTTTAATTCGGGAAAACGGTTTTCTTCATCTTTTTTAAAAAAGTTAATAATTGCTTTTATTGTCGTAAGCGAGCGTATTATATCGAATAATTCTTTTTCGGTAAAATAGTTACCTGTATTTTTAACTCTTTCAAAATATTCGGTTGTATCAATAAAATAAGATACCGGAAAGTTGTCTTTAAATTGAATGATATATTTGAATTCTGAAGTCAGGTCAAGGAGCTTTTTAACGGCATTGATATCTGTCAGAAAGAGCATTGAATCAACCTTTTTTTTTCCGGAGTTACTTAAACAGTGTTTTTTAAGATGCTCTCTTATTTTAACAAATTCGGTTTTTATTTCAAAATCATCGGGATATATCTTTCTCATTATATTTGTTTTCTTTTTAAGGTTGTTTTTGAAGGTATTTTACCATTTTATTTCTTCAAATCCTTTAGATTTCAGGAATTTATTTGTTTTACTGAAATGTTTGTTTCCGAAAAAACCGTTATGTGCCGAAAACGGAGACGGATGTGCGGATTTTAAGATATAGTGTTTTTCAGGATTAATAATCTTTCCTTTTTTTTGTGCATAAGCTCCCCACAGAATAAAAACCAAATTACTTTTTTTTTCGGATATTTTTTTAATTACGGTATCGGTAAATGTCTCCCACCCTTTACCCTGATGCGAACCTGCCTGTCCTGCTCTCACCGTCAGAGTTGCGTTAAGCATTAAAACACCTTGTTTTGCCCAATGTTCAATATTTCCTGTTTCAGGAATTTGTTTGCCTGTATCGTCATTAAGTTCTTTGTATATATTTCGTAATGAGGGCGGAATTTTTATTCCGTCTTTTACGGAAAAACACAAACCGTGTGCCTGTCCTTTACCGTGATAAGGGTCTTGACCGATAATTATTACTTTAACATTGTCAACCGGGCAAAGGTCGAAGGCTTTAAAGATATCTTTTCCGGGAGGATATACTGTTTTGGTTTTGTATTCCTGCCTGACAAAATTTGCTAAAGTTTTAAAATAATCTTTTTCAAATTCACCTTTAAGAAGTTCTTTCCACGATTGTTCTATTTTTACATCCATCGGATTTATGCTTAATTACCTGCTTTTGAACAGTTTTAGTAAAGGCTTTATATAATCATCGTCTGTTTTTATTTTAACGCTGTCGACTCCGGCTTTGTCAAAAGTTTGTTTTAGTTCTTTCAGGTATAGGCTTTGCTGCTTTTCAAACGCTTCTCTGACTGATTTTTTTGCTGTATTGACATAAATTTCTTTTCCGGTTTCGGCATCCCTGAGTTTTATCAGCCCGATATCGGGTATTTTAAATTCTTTTTCATCCGTAATATGCAGGGCTATTAAATCGTGTTTATGGTTTGCGATTTGAACTGCTTTTTCAAAATCGGAGTCAATAAAATCAGAAATTAAGAATGCCGTACATCTTTTTTTAATAACATTCGTAAAATATTGTAATGCACCGGAAATATTTGTCTTTTTATTTTCGGGTTTTAAGTCTATTAATTCACGAATTATTTTCAGAATATGTTTTTTACCTTTTTGCGGCGGTATATATTTTTCAATTTTATTTGTAAAAAAAATAACACCTACTTTATCATTGTTTTGAATAGCCGAAAACGAAATTACGGCAGCCAGTTCTGTTATTAAATCTTTTTTGAACCGCTCGGCAGTTCCGAAATTTTGAGAGTTACTTAGGTCTATAAGTAAAATTACGGTTAATTCGCGTTCCTCTTCGTAAGTTTTAATATATGCCTTATCGTATCGAGCCGTAACGTTCCAATCTATATTTCTGACATCGTCACCGAATTGGTATTCCCTAACTTCGCTGAATGACATTCCTCGCCCTTTAAAAGCACTGTGATATTCGCCGGCAAAAATGTGTTTTGATAAGCCGCGTGTTTTTATTTCAATTTGTCTTACTTTTTTTAAAAGTTCTTTGGTTTCCACAGTAAAAAAATTAAAGATAAGCCAAAAATAATAACTAATTTTGAAATACGGGAAAAACAGCTTTTTTTAATCTGATAAGATAATAGTCATTAAGCATTCGGCAATTTTTTGTTTTCCGGACAGTGTTTCAATTTTTACTGCTGATATATTTCCGATATCAGTCAAAGGCGTAAGTGTTGTTTGTAACGTTTCGTTTATTTTCGGTAAAGAAAATATATTCAGGTTTTTTATTGCTCCTATGTAACCGTCTCTTATTTCAGTATTATCTGTATAAGCTTTGTATCCGGAACGTGCAGCTGCAGTTTGTGCCATATTTTCTATAATACCGGGTTCTTGTAATCTTTTTTCGTAAACAAAAATATTTTCTTCCTTTATCAAAAAATCTGTTATTGTTTTATTTCTGTCGGAAATAACCAAAGTGTCAATCATAATCATAGGATATGACTGCGGAATAATATTTTCTAAGTCTTTACCTTTCAGCATAGTTTTTTAGTGCGGAGTTTTATTCCCGATAAATGATAATTTATGTTTTTAAAATTACTATGTCTGTAATATCACTTTAATTACAATAACGAATCTATTAGCTTATCGTCTGCAAAATTAGGCAATGTAACTTTCAAGTTTTTATTTTCTTTCATCGCTCGTTTGATTGCCGAAACGGCACCTTTGTTTCTTGCCCAGCTTCTTCTTGTTATTCCGTTATTTACATCCCAGTGAAGCATCATTGACAGTCTTCTTTCGGCATCCGAACTTCCGTCAAGCAGCATACCGAAACCGCCGTTTATCACTTCGCCCCAGCCGACACCGCCGCCGTTATGTATCGACACCCAAGTTGCTCCCCTGAAACTGTCGCCGATTACATTATGTATTGCCATGTCTGCCGTAAATTGCGAACCGTCGTAAATATTTGATGTTTCGCGATAAGGTGAATCGGTTCCGGAAACATCGTGATGGTCTCTTCCGAGAACAACAGGTGCCGAAATTTCACCTGATTTTACGGCATCGTTAAATGCCTTTGCAATTTTTGTTCTGCCTTCGCAATCAGCATATAAGATACGGGCTTGCGACCCTACAACCAATCTGTTTTTTCCGGCTTCTTCAATCCATTTTATGTTATCGTGCATCTGCGATTGAATTTCTTCGGGTGCTGTTTCGGCTATTTTCCGCATAACTTGTGCGGCAATTTTATCCGTTTTTTCCAAATCTTTCGGCTTTCCCGATGTGCATACCCAACGGAAAGGTCCGAAACCGTAATCGAAAAACATGGGTCCCATAATGTCTTGAACATAAGACGGGTATATGAATGAGCCGTCGGGGTTTGTAATTTCTGCACCGGCACGGCTTACTTCAAGTAAAAAAGCATTTCCGTAATCGAAAAAATAGGTTCCTTTGTCGGTGTGTGTTTTTATTGCGGCTGCTTGTCTTCGTAATGATTCCTGAACTTTTTCTTTGAAAAGTTTCGGATTTTCCGCCATCAGTTTATTGGATTCTTCAAAACTTAAACCTGCAGGATAGTAGCCGCCTGCCCAAGGATTATGAAGCGAGGTTTGGTCTGAACCCAAATCAACATAAATATTTTCTTCCGCAAATTTTTCCCAAACGTCAACAATATTTCCGTGATATGCAATTGAAACAATTTCTTTTTCGGTTTTTGCTTTCTTAACTCTATTGACTAATTCATCAAGATTATCAATTATTTCATCAACCCAGCCCTGCTTGTGCCTTTTGTAAACGGCATCTTTATTTATTTCTGCAACAACGGAAATTACTTCCGAAATATTTCCGGCTTTAGGTTGTGCACCTGACATTCCGCCGAGCCCCGATGAAACAAAAAGTTTTCCTCTTAAATCAGTTTCCCCTTTTTTAAGAATTTTTCGTCCGGCATTTAAGACCGTAATCGTAGTTCCGTGAACAATACCTTGCGGACCGATATACATATAGCTTCCGGCAGTCATTTGTCCGTATTGAGATACCCCGAGGGCATTAAAACGTTCCCAGTCATCAGGTTTTGAATAATTAGGTATTACCATTCCGTTTGTAACGACTACGCGCGGTGCTTCTTTGTGTGAAGGGAAAAGTCCGAGCGGATGACCGGAATACATAACGAGTGTTTGTTCGTCTGTCATTTCCGAAAGGTATTTCATTGTAAGCAGATATTGAGCCCAGTTTTGGAATACGGCACCATTGCCGCCGTATGTTATCAGCTCATCGGGGTGCTGTGCCGTTGCATCGTCCAAGTTATTTTGTATCATTAACATAATAGCAGCAGCTTGTTCACTTTTTGCCGGATATTCCGTTATCGGACGAGCATAAATTTTGTAATCCGGACGAAAACGGTACATATATATTCTGCCGTATTTTTCAAGTTCTTCTGAAAATTCCGAAGCAAGTTCAGTGTGATGCTTTTTGTCAAAATAACGAAGTGCATTTTTTAAAGCAAGTTTTTTTTCTTCTCTGCTTAATATGTCTTTTCTTTTGGGTGCATGGCTTATTTCGCTTCTTCGTCCTTTTTTCGGTGGTAATTTTTCAGGTATTCCTGTTTGTATCGCTTTTTGAAATGTTACTGTATCCATAATTTACAGATTCTTTATAATAAAAAAATACGGGTCAAATTTATCTAAAATTGTAAGAATAAAGAAATGATTTTTCTTTATCTTATCCTTTGCTTATAAAATAATGTCGCTAAACATACTTGTTTAATTAAAACATATTTATATTTTGACATATATTTGTAATATATTTAAAAAATCACAGTAATTATGGCTAAGATAACAAAAGAAGATGCTTTATTGTATCACTCGGAAGGAAGACCGGGAAAAATTCAGGTAGTCCCGACAAAGGCACACAGTACACAAAGAGATTTGGCTTTAGCTTATTCTCCCGGAGTTGCAGACCCTTGTTTAGAAATTGAAAAGAATAAAGATGATGCCTACAAATATACTGCAAAAGGTAATCTTGTAGCAGTAATTTCAAACGGAACAGCAGTTTTGGGATTAGGAAACCTGGGAGCCGTTGCCGGTAAGCCCGTTATGGAGGGAAAAGGACTTTTATTTAAAATATTTTCAGACATTGATGTTTTTGATATAGAACTTGATACAGAGGATATTGACAAATTTGTTGAAACGGTTAAAATTATAGCTCCGACATTCGGAGGTATAAATCTTGAAGATATTAAGGCTCCGGAATGCTTTGAAATAGAGAGAAGACTTAAAGAGGAACTGGATATTCCCGTTATGCATGACGACCAGCACGGAACAGCAATTATATCATCAGCAGGAATTATAAATGCCGTAGAAATTGCAGGGAAAAAACTTGAAAACGTAAAACTTGTGGTAAGCGGTGCCGGAGCTTCTGCTATGGCTTGTACTAATTTGTTAATTTCGTTAGGTCTGAAGAAAAAAAATGTCGTAATGTGCGACAGTAAAGGTGTTATTAACGAAAAAAGAAAAGATATTAATGAATACAAAAAGGAATATATCACAAAAAGAAAAATTAATACACTTGAAGAAGCTATTAAAGGTGCAGATATATTTTTTGGTTTGTCAACAAAAGGAGTTTTAACAAAAGAAATGGTTAAAACAATGGCAAAAAATCCTATCGTTTTTGCAATGGCAAATCCTGACCCTGAAATTACCTACGAAGAGGCTGTGGCAGCAAGAGAAGATATCATTATGGCTACCGGTCGTTCAGATTATCCTAATCAGGTAAATAATGTTTTGGGATTTCCTTTTATTTTCAGAGGAGCTTTAGATGTCAGAGCAACTACAATTAATGAGGAGATGAAAAAAGCAGCGGTATATGCTTTAGCAGAACTTGCAAAAGAAGATGTGCCGGAAGAAGTAAGTAATGCCTATAATACTAAACGACTGATCTACGGAAAACATTATCTGATACCTAAACCACTTGATCCGCGACTTATAACAAGAATATCTCCGGCTGTTGCAAAAGCAGCTGAAGAATCCGGAGTAGCAAGGAAACCTATTAAAGATTATGAAAAATATAAAGAAGAACTTGAAGAAAGAACAGGCAGCGGAAATAAACTCATAAGAAAAATTTATACACAAGCGAAAATTAATCCGAAAAAATTAATTTTTGCCGATGCCGAAAACTACAATGTACTGAGAGCCGCCGAAATATGTATTCATGAAGGAATTGCAAATCCTGTATTACTCGGCAGAAAAGATAAAATTTTAAACCTTATTGAAGATTACAAACTTGAAGACCTTCTCGAAAGTGCAGAAATTATAGACCCTTATGCTATTGAAGAAAGAGAAAGAAGACAAAGGTATGCTCAGTTTTTCTATGAAAAAAGATACAGAAAAGGTATACGATTCAAAGATGCAAACGAAAAAATGTATAACAGAAATTATTTCGGTGCGATGATGATTGAAAACGGAGAAGCTGATGCTTTTGTAACAGGATATGCCACAAAGTATAAAGATGTTGTAAGACCTATTTTGGAAGTAATAAGATGTAACAATGAAATTGAACATATAGCCGGAATGTATATTGTAATCACAAATAACAGACCGCTGTTTTTTGCCGATACAACCGTCAACAAAAGACCTGATACTAAAACAATTGTAGAAACAACATTAACGGTTACCAGAACTATAAAATGGTTGGGAGAGAAACCTGTTGTTGCAATGCTTTCATATTCAAATTTCGGTTCTTCAAGAACGGGAAGCCCTGAAAGAGTCAGAGAAGCCGTAAAAATACTTCACAGAGAATACCCCGACATTATTGTTGACGGAGAAATGCAGGCAAATTTTGCACTTAATACAGAACTGAGAGATAAACATTTTCCGTTTTCTAAATTAAAAGGAAAAAATGTTAACACTCTTATTTTTCCGAACCTGAGTTCCGGAAACATATCTTACAAAATGATGCAGGAAATAGGAGGTGCAGAAGTTATAGGTCCGGTTCTTTGCGGAATAAAACGACCTATACATATTGTTCAACTTGGAGCATCCGTAAGAGAAATTGTTAATATGGCAGCTATAGCAGTTGTTGACGCACAAAATCCTCCGTCTAATTATTAACAGTCCGAACCATCTCGTAAAATACGTAAAGCCGATTCTGATATCGGCTTTACTTTAGGTGCCTCTTCAGAGCAGTGTCAGAAGAAACAGACTTTTTTAATACTATCCCTGTTCTTCAATAGCTTTAGCCACTTCATCGGTTAATTCAATATCGTGGTATACATTCTGAACATCATCAAGCTCCTCAAGCTTTTCGACAATATTAAGGGCTTTCATTGCCGTTTCCGGGTCAAGCCTCTTATACATCTTAGGAATTCTCTGTAATTCGGCATTTTCAGCTTCTAATTTCAGCTCCTCCAGTTTCTTCTGCATATTCCCGAAATCTTTCATATCAGTCGTAAGTATATATTTACCGTTTTCTTCTTCTATCTCTTCTAAGCCGGCATCAATCAAATCCAATTCTAACTCTTCAATGTCAAAATCTCCTTTAGGAATAACAAATATTCCTTTTCTTTCAAAAATATAACTTAAAGAACCGTTTTTCCCGAGTTCTCCGCCGTATTTACTGAATACGTGCCTAACATCACTTACCGTTCTCTGATTATTATCTGATAAACATTCGACAAAAATGGCGGCACCGCCCTGCCCTGTTCCTTCAAAAGTATATTCTTGTAAGTTCGAACCTTCAGAATCAGCCTTTTTTATAGCCCTTTCAATATTTTCTTTAGGCATATTGGCTCCTTTGGCATTATTTACAGCTAATCTTAATCTCGGATTAAAATCCGGGTCCGAACCGCCGCCTTCTCTTACAGCTACTGTCAATTCTTTAATTAATCTTGTAAAAATTTTAGCTCTTTTGGCATCTTTCGCTCCTTTCTTATGCTTTATGGTTGACCACTTACTATGTCCTGAC
>JALSMF010000378.1 GCA_026987795.1 Bacteroidales bacterium | reverse complement strand
TCCAGGCAAAAGCTGCAGAAGGAAATAGTCCGTATCGGTTCTCAGGTGCAAATCTGGAAGAACCGTCATATCGAACAGTTGCCGTAAATAAGTATTTATTAACAAGAGTATAATTTAATCTGCCGAAAACTGATGCTAATAAATACTCATTTTTATAAGCAGAACTTCCTGCTTCTATTGCACTGTCAGTAGCCTCCCAAGCATGTTTAACATATGTTCCTTCATAATAATGGTGTTCCCATGAATAACCTGCGGTAAAATCGACTTTATGAATTGTTCCGTATTCTTTATTATAATTAACATAAAAATCAAACAGACTTGTATATCTCATATTTGTATAATCCTGAACATTTGTTTCCGGTTCGCGATAGCTCCAGGAAGCTTTAGGGTCGGTATAATTATGTCCTTCCGAATTAAAATAATCGTAAGCCCCTTTTACTACGGCTTTCAGTTCCGGCATAAAAGGCATGACATATTCTGCGCGGGCATTTCCGAAATAACGTTGTGATTTTGATGTATTATCGGTAAACTCTAATAATGCAACCGGATTTTGAACGGCAATATTATTAGGAAGCCCGTTAAGCTGGTCTGCTTCACTGGATTCAATCCATGCCGTATAACCGCCATATCTGGTGTTACCGTTTGTAATCGGTTGTGTCGGATCAAATGCTACTGCTGCACCTATAGCTCCCGTATTCGAAAAATTATTGTCTGTAAAAGCTGCTTTTCCGTTTAAATAGAGTTTCAAACTTTGGTTTAACAGTTCCGGTGTCAGTGTCAAATCAACTGTTGAACGTTTCATTTCTGAATATTTCAGCAAACCGTTTTGGTCTGTATAGCCTAATGAAAGCCTATACGGCATTAACTTATAAGAGCCTGACAAACTGATATTTTGATCGTGAGAAACTGCATTTTGATATATTTCACTTTGCCAGTCTGTATTTGCATCTCCTAATTTTGATAAAGCAACATTTGAAACGATGCCTTCATCAACTTTTTCCTGCATTAATATTCTGTATTCATCTCCGTTAAATACGTCTAAATATTTAACAGGTACTCCTATTGAAACATTTCCGTTATAAGATATTTTCATTGCTCCTGTATGACCTTTTTTTGTCGTAATTATAATTACGCCGTTTGAAGCCCGTGAGCCGTAAATTGCAGTTGCCGAAGCATCTTTTAAAACCGTAAATGATTCTATGTCATTAGGGTTAATTGTGGATAAAGGGTTCGCCATTCCGCCTATTCCGCTGTTATCAATCGGAATACCGTCAATAACTATTAAAGGGTCGTTGCTTGCATTTAAAGAAGAACCTCCTCTGATGCGAATTGTAGCACCTCCGCCGGGTTGTCCTCCTGAAGAAGTAATTACAACTCCGGAAACTTTACCTGTTAGTAAGTCTTGGGGAGATGTAATATTTCCTTCATTAAAATCATCCGAAGATACAGATTGAACAGAGCCCGTTGCATCTTCTTTTTTAACTTCTCCGTAACCTATAATAATTACCTCTGACAATTCTGACTCTTCAAAAAGCATAACACAATCAATAATATTACCGGTTACAGGCTTTTCTTCGGTTTTCATACCGATATAGGAAAATACCAACGCTGTAGCATCATCAGGTACCGTAAGTGTGTATTTTCCCGAAGCATCAGTCATTGTTCCCGTAGTTGTTCCTTTAACAAGAACACTTACTCCGGGAATGGCTTCACCGTCAATACCCGTTACCGTGCCTGTAACTGTCTTTTGTCCGAATGTTGAAAGTCCGACAAAAATCAAAAAAGCCGAAAAAAGTAACTTTTTAATAATTAGTTTTTTAAATTTCATTTCCTTAGAATTTAAATTAATTAACTTCAATTTTTTCAGTTTAAATTTTTTATACTGTTTTTTAATTTCTTTCTTATTTTGCTAAAATTAATTAACATAATTTTAATATACAAAAGATTTAATTTATTATCTTTACGCAAACGATTTCGCAAACGATTGCATATTTTGCAAAACATAATAATGAGAAAATTATAATTTAGTTTTTTCGCAAAAATTAAAAAATATATCTAATTTAGAGGTCTGATGAAAAGTCACCAAATAACCATAAAAGATATTGCTAAAATGCTCGGCATCTCGGCTTCTACAGTATCCAGGGCATTAAAAGACCATCCGGATATCAGCACTGAAACAAAAGAAAAGGTTAAAGGGTTGGCAAAAAAACTTAACTATAAACCTAATGCAATTGCACTTAGCTTGCAAAGTAACAGAAGTCGTATTATAGGAATCATCGTTCCGCAAATTGTGCATCATTTTTTCTCAACGGTGATAAGCGGTATAGAAGAATATGCAGCTAAAAAAGCTTATAATATAATTATTACACAGTCAAATGAATCTTCAGAAAAAGAAATTGATAACTGCAGAACATTACTTTCTGGCAGGGTTGACGGAATGATAGTTTCCAGAACAAAAGATACGGAAGATTTTAGCCATTTTCGCAATGTTCTTAAAACAGGCACGCCGATAGTTTTTTTTGACAGAACCTGCCACGGAATAAAAACAGACAAAGTAATAATTGACGACTACAAAGCTGCTTTCGAGGCTACAGAATACCTTATAAAAACAGGTTGCAAGAATTTACTGCATTTTTCCGGTCCTGAAAATCTTAAAATAAGCTCAAAAAGAATGTGGGGATTTGCAGACGCTCTGAAAAGAAACGGTTTTAATTTTGACGAGAACCTTATACTTCAGGCTGATACATTTAAAAAGGGAAAAGAATTAATATTCAAACTTCATAAAGAAGGTAAATTACCGGACGGCATTTTTACTGTTAATGATATGACTGCTGCAGGAGTTTTAAATGCTTTAAATGAGCTTAATGTTAAAGTTCCCGGCGAAGTTTCTGTCTTCGGATTTACCAACGGCATTATTTCAAAAATGACATATCCGCAACTCTCAACAGTCGAACAAAACGGTTATTTAATGGGATATACTGCAGCCGAAATATTAATTAATAAAATTGAAAACGAAACAGAAGAAATTACAACAAAAATAATCTCAACAAAATTAATCATAAGGAATTCTACAAAAAAGATTTAAATTCCGCAATCGTTTGAATCAATGCTTACTCCTTATTATCAAGATTATAAAGCATCGCTCATATTACCCGGAATTTGTATTTTCCGCAAATTCTCATATCTTTGCCTGACAGTTTAAATTTTTATACAATTTACATATTTCTTTCCTTTAAAAAAGTTGAATTTTCATTTGACTTGTTATTGTTTTATATAATTTTCTGAAATGAAAACAAAACCAAAACTAAGTTTTTGGCAAATTTGGAATATGAGCTTCGGTTTCCTCGGAATTCAATTCGGATTTGCTTTGCAAAATGCCAATGTCAGCAGAATATTTGAAACTCTGGGGGCTAAAATTGACGATATTCCTATTCTCTGGATTGCGGCTCCGGTTACGGGGTTAATAATTCAGCCTATTATCGGACACGCTTCAGATAAAACATGGTGCAAACTCGGACGGCGAAGACCGTATTTCCTTGCAGGAGCAATATTGGCTTCAATAGCACTGTTCGTAATGCCGAATTCACCGTCATTATGGATTGCGGCAGGTATGCTTTGGATGATGGACGCATCGATTAATATATCAATGGAACCTTTCAGGGCTTTTGTAGGCGATATGTTACCTTCCGAGCAAAGAACGGCAGGTTTTGCCATGCAAAGTTTTTTTATCGGGACAGGTGCTGTTATAGCTTCACTTCTCCCCTATATGATGACTAACTGGCTGGGAATATCAAATACTGCTCCTGAAGGAGAAATACCCCCTTCAGTTAAATTTTCATTCTATATAGGTGCAGTAGTTTTTATAAGTGCCGTTGCCTGGACGGTCTTCAGTTCAAAGGAATACTCTCCGGAAGAACTGAAAGAATTTGATGACCATAAAGAGGATATTTGCGAAGCTGATGATATCAAAAATAAAAAAGAGCAAATCAATAAATCTCTGAAATTAGGAGCAGTTTTCTCAATTCTCGGGATTCTGTTAAGTATTGTATTTTATTTTATCAAAGTAGAACAAGAAGTATATATTTTGTCATTCGGCTTATTAATTTTCGGAATATTGGAGTTAATTTCCGGAATTATGCAAAAAAATAACATTAAAAGCGGATTTATATCTGTTTTTAATGATTTAAACTCAATGCCGAAGACTATGGGACAGTTAGCAATCGTACAGTTTTTCTCATGGTTTGCCTTATTTGCAATGTGGATATATACAACGGCAGGAGTTACGGAACACATCTACGGAACAACAGACACAACTTCCGCATTATATAACGAAGGTGCAAATTGGGTCGGTGTATGCTTCGGAGTCTATAACGGATTTGCCGCCGTTTTTGCTTTCATGCTTATTTGGCTTGCAAAAAAAACAAGTCGAAAAACAACCCACTCAATATCCTTGATTATAGGAGGCTTAAGTCTGATTTCAATATTTTTTATAAAAAATCCGAATATGTTGCTGATACCGTTTGTCGGAATAGGCCTGACCTGGGCAAGTATTCTTGCTATGCCGTATGCCATACTTACAGGTTCTTTACCTTCAAACAAAATGGGAATTTATATGGGGATTTTTAATTTTTTCATTGTAATTCCTCAAATTTTAGCTGCAAGCATTCTCGGTTTTTTGGTAAAATCTGTTTTTAAAGAAGATGCAATATATGCTTTAGTTCTCGGAGGTATTTCATTAATTATTGCTGCCGTGCTGGTAGGCTTTGTTAAAGACGAAAATTAAATTTTATGAAAATAAAAGGTTGTATTTTTGATTTAGACGGTGTAATCGTAGACACGGCAAAGTATCATTACCTTGCATGGAAGGAACTTGCAGAAAAATTAGGTTTTAATTTCTCTGAAAAAGATAATGAAAAACTAAAAGGTGTAAGTCGTATGCACTCGCTTGATATTTTGCTTGAAACAGGCAAAAAAGATTTTGACAAAAAAACAAAACTGAAATTTGCCGAAAATAAAAACAAAAAATACCTCGAATACATTTTAAAAATGACACCTGAGGAAATCTTGCCCGGTGTTATTGATTTTTTGGAAGACTTACAAAACAAAAACATAAAAATTGCTCTCGGCTCAGCAAGTAAAAATGCTATGACAATTTTAAACCGGCTGAAATTAAAAAACTATTTTGAAATTGTTATAGACGGAACTAAAGTGAGCAAGGCAAAACCCGACCCTGAAGTTTTTCTCAAAGCTGCGGAAGAATTAAAAGTTAAGCCCGGAGAATGTATTGTTTTTGAAGATGCCGAAGCAGGCATTGAAGCTGCAATAAACGGCAAATTTAAATGCGTGGGTATCGGTTCTCCGAAAACTTTAAGTAAAGCTGATTATGTTATCAGTAATTTTAAAAACATCACTTTTGATGATATTATTAAACAACTGTAAATTAAAAATGAAACAATATATAAAGCACGCACCCTGGAAGATTATTGAAGAAGGACTGCTACCGGAATATAACAAAGTATCAGAAAGCATATTCAGTCTCGGCAACGGAAAAATAGGACAAAGAGCCAATTTTGAAGAATACTATTCAGGTGAAACTCTTCAGGGAAATTACATATCAGGCATTTATTACCCGGATAAAACACGTGTAGGGTGGTGGAAAAACGGCTATCCCGAATATTTTGCAAAAGTCCTTAATGCTCCTGACTGGACGGGTATAAAAATAAAAATAAACGGGCAAAAATTAGATTTACATACCTGCAAAATCACTGAATTTAAACGTGTTCTGAATATGAAAAAAGGGTACCTCAGAAAACGTTATACAGCAGAATTTGCCGACGGAAAAAAAATTAAGGTAAAATCAAAACGTTTCCTAAGTATCGTAAACGATGAACTCGGTGTAATAAAATATTCAGTCGAACCCCTTAATTTTGACGGAAAAATCGAAGTTATTGCAGACATTAACGCAGATATATCAAATCAAGATTCTAATTATGATGAAAAATTTTGGATTGAAATTGAAAAATCTGCAGCCGTAAAGCCATACGTAATTTCAGAAACAAAAAAAACATTTTTCAGAGTTTGCACGGCTGTCGATATCAAAACAACATTTAATAATAAAGAAATCTCACTGTCAGACTTTGAAAAAATCGAAAAAGAAAAATATGTCGGATTTAAGTTTTCCTTACCCGTAAAGAAAAATAAAAAAACAACAATTTATAAATTTGCAGCAGTTACTTCGTCAATGTATTACGATAAAAATATTCTTGCAAAAGCTGCCTATGAGGTTTTGGAATATGCAGAAAATAAAGGTTACGAAAACTTATTAAAAGAACAAGAACAAGCTTGGCAAAAAAAATGGGAAGAAAGCGATATAATAATTGAAGGAGATGTTGCTGCACAACAAGGTATTCGTTTCAACATATTCCAGCTTAACCAAACATATACAGGACAAGACGAACGCCTTAATATCGGACCTAAAGGATTTACGGGAGAAAAATACGGCGGATCAACATATTGGGATACAGAAGCTTATCTTCTGCCGTTTTATTTAAGCACCGCAGATGAAAAAGTAGCAAAACAACTCTTAAAATACCGCTACAATCATCTCAAAAAAGCAATAGAAAATGCCGAAAAACTCGGATTCAAAGACGGTGCCGCATTATACCCTATGGTTACCATAAACGGTGAGGAATGCCATAACGAATGGGAAATAACTTTTGAAGAAATTCACCGAAACGGTGCAATTGCATATGCAATAAAAGATTACATACGATACACCGGAGATAAAAATTATCTGGCTGAATACGGTTTGGAGGTTCTTATCGGAATTTCAAGATTTTGGGCTCAAAGAGTTAATTTTTCAGAAGATAAACAAAAATATGTTATGCTCGGAGTAACAGGACCTAACGAATATGAAAATAACGTAAATAACAACTGGTATACAAACCTCCTGGCATGCAAAACAATGCAATACACAATTGACTGCATAGATTGGGTAAAAGCAAATAATCCGGAGAAATACAACCAAATAACCGAAAAAACAAACTTCAGGGAAGAAAAAGAAATAAAACAATGGACGGAAATATTTACAAATATGTATTTCCCTTATGACGAAAAGAGAAAAATTTTTCTGCAACAAGACGGTTTTCTCGACAAAGAAATAAAACCCGTTTCAGAACTTTCGCACCTCGAACGCCCTATACATCAACATTGGTCGTGGGACAGAATTTTGCGTTCTTGTTACATAAAACAAGCCGATGTTTTGCAGGGAATATACTTTTTTGAAGAAGATTATGATACAGAAACTATCCGCAGAAACTTTGATTTTTACGAACCTCTTACCGTGCATGAAAGCTCACTTTCATCATGCATCCACTCAATTATCGCCGCAAAAACAGGAGATGAAAAAAGAGCCTATAATTTCTATTTAAACGCCGCCCGATTGGATTTAGACGACTACAACAACGATACCGAGGACGGTTTACATATTACGAGTATGGGCGGAACATGGATGACGATAGTTAAAGGTTTTGCCGGAATGCGAATAAAAAATAACAAATTAAGCTTTGTTCCTTTTATCCCCGAGCAATGGAAACTATATTCATTTAAAATACGTTTCAGAAATGTTTTATTGAAATTTGAAGTATCAAAAGGATCCCTCAAAATAGAGAATCAAAGCAGTTATGACATTGACCTTATGATATTTGGCAACAGCCGGTTAGTTAAGAAAAATTCTGTTTCGGAAATTGCATTGAGGCAAAAAAGCCGCTGATTTTTCAGGATAATACAAATCAATAAATTTTTTAAATAATGAAAAAACTAATTTTTTCAATTCTCTTACTTCCGATAATTTTTATTTATTCATGTAATGAAGAGCAAATATCTCAAGAGTTCAAATTTCCGGATATAAACCCGATTTTCGGATTAGCAAGCCCGATAAGTCTTAATACTGACACCACAACGATTTTTATAAGAGACTATTTTCCTGAAGATTACTCGTTTGACAGCATTACATGTAACAAAAGCCTGAAAATAAAATTATCGAAAGACAGTTCCGTAATAAAATTAATCGTCATTTCAGACAATTTACCCGAATTAAGCACTTTAAGATTTTATTTGCCCGGTATATATCAGGATATTTTGCTTAAAAAATCCGAGAAAATAAAATACCTGTTTACTTTTAATCCGGAAAAGAAAAAATACAAAAAAGTTCAACTGAAAGGCGAAATGAATGCATGGAACCCGAATAATACAAATTTAAAATTTGAAAAAGGCATTTGGAAAACAGAAATTATTGCCGAACCGGGAAAATATCAATATCTTATTGTTGCAGACGGAAAAGAAATGCTTGACCCTGCAAACCCCGAAAAAATAAGTAACGGTATGGGCGGTTTTAATTCCGTAATGACAATAGGAAAAACAAACAAAACTAAATTGCCCGAACTATATACCGAATCAACAAATGATGATATTATTTACATAGGATATAAAAATGACATAACAAACCTGATTGTCCTCTATAAAAACTTTAAACTTGACAATAATTTTGTAAAAAAAACAAACAACGCATACCGAATAATTATTCCCGGTGATGCAAAAGACCAAAAAAGAACATTTATACGAGTTTATGCTGCAAATGATTACGGTTTTTCTAACGATTTACTAATACCGCTTGATAAAGGAAAAGTTATTGACGAAGTTACGAAACTTACAAGAACCGACTTTGAAGCAGCAACAATTTATAACGTTTTTATCGACCGTTTTTTTGACGGCGACACTGCCGATAACAAACCCGTACCCGACAAACGCATATTACCGAAAGCAAATTATATGGGGGGTGATATAAAAGGGGTAATAAAAAAAATAAAAGACGGCTATTTTAAAAATTTAGGCATAAATACAATATGGATTTCGCCCATTGTTAAAAATGTTAAAGGAGCATACGGTAATTATCCGTTTCCGAAAACAAAATTCTCGGCATATCACGGCTATTGGCCCGTATCTTTTACATTAATTGATGAGCACTTCGGAAATGAGGAAGATTTTAAAAACCTTGTCAAAACAGCTCACGAAAACAACATAAACGTCCTGTTGGATTTTGTTGCAAATCACGTTCACGAAGAACACCCGTATTACAAACAGCATCCCGAAAACGCAACTCAACTGCACCTGCCTGACGGGACATTAAACCTCGAACGATGGGACGATCACCGACTTACAACATGGTTTGACGTATTTCTTCCGTCTCTGGATTTAACAAAACCTGAAGTTTATAATATGCTGTCCGACAGTGCAGTATACTGGATAAAAAAATACAATCTTGACGGTTTCAGACACGATGCAACAAAGCATATACCGAATATTTTCTGGCAAACACTTACAAGAAAACTCAAAACACAAATTGAAATTCCCGAAAACAGACGAATATATCAAATAGGAGAAACCTACGGCAGTCCCGAGCTTATAAGCAGCTATGTTAACACCGGACAACTTGACGCACAATTTGATTTCAATGTTTACGATGCTTTCATACAGGCTGTCGCAGGAAACTCATCTTTTAAACACCTTTCGGAAGTTCTGAATACAAGTCTCAAATACTACGGCTACCATAATTTAATGGGAAATATTACCGGCAATCAAGACAGAGGACGATTTATTTCATATGCCGGAGGAACTTTAAAATTTAATGAAGACGCCAAACTTGCCGGATGGACTCGAGATATAG
>JALSMF010000377.1 GCA_026987795.1 Bacteroidales bacterium | reverse complement strand
ATATATTGTAAAGGAAGGAGAAAACGAAAAAAATATTTGGTGGAAGAATGATCATAGACCGGCTTCCGACAATAAACCTATTTCAGAAGAAATTTGGAATGATTTATTAGAAAACAGTGTAAAACAATTATCAGGAAAAAAAATATATGTGCAGGACGGATATGCCGGAGCAAATGAAAATACTCGTTTAAAAGTGCGGTTTATTGTTGAAGTTGCATGGCAGGCACATTTTGTAAAAAATATGTTTATAAGACCTTCGGATGAAGAGTTAGAAAATTTTGAACCGGATTTTGTTGTGTTTAATGCATCAAAAACAACAAATCCTAAATGGAAAGAGCAGGGATTAAACAGTGAAGTTTATGCAGCCTTCAATTTAAAAGAAAAAAAGGCAGTTATCGGCGGAACATGGTACGGCGGTGAAATGAAAAAAGGAATCTTCTCTGTAATGAATTATTACCTTCCGTTAAAAGGAATTGCAGCTATGCATTGTTCGGCAAATGTCGGGAAAGACGGTGATACTGCTGTTTTCTTCGGATTATCGGGAACAGGAAAAACAACTCTTTCGGCAGATCCTGCCAGAGCTTTAGTCGGTGATGACGAGCACGGCTGGGATGATGACGGTATTTTTAACTTTGAGGGAGGATGTTATGCAAAAGTTATTGACTTAGACCCGGAAAAAGAACCGGATATTTACCGTGCAATAAAACGCGATGCTTTATTGGAAAATGTTGTTATTAAAGAAAACGGAGAAGTTGACTTTTCAGATACTTCAAAAACTCAAAATACGCGGGTTTCTTATCCTATCTACCATATTGACAATATAGTAAAACCCGTTTCAAAAGCAGGACACGCTAAAAAGGTAATTTTCCTTACGGCAGATGCTTTCGGAGTGTTACCTCCGGTATCAAAATTAACGCCCGAGCAAACCAAATATCACTTTATAAGCGGATATACGGCAAAAGTTGCCGGAACAGAAAGAGGCATAAAAGAACCCGTTCCTTCATTTTCTGCTTGTTTCGGAGCAGCATTTTTATTGCTGGATCCTGCAAAATACGCCGAAGAGCTAATCAGAAAAATGGAAATGCACGGAGCCTCGGCTTATTTGGTTAATACAGGCTGGATAGGCGGAGCATACGGAACAGGAAAACGTATTGATTTGCCTTCAACAAGAAACATAATTAATGCAATTCTTGACGGTTCTATTGATAATGCAGAGTTTGATACATTACCGGTATTCAATCTTGCAATTCCTAAAGAAGTTAAAAATGTGGACAGCAAATTGTTAAATCCGAGAAATCTTTGGAAAAATCCTGCAGACTGGGATGCCGCCGCTAAAGATTTAGGAGAGAGATTTATTAATAATTTTAAATATTTTACTGATAACGATAATGTTGCAAAACTTGTTTCGGCAGGCCCGCAAATATAAATTTGTTTCATAATGTAAAAAAGAGGAGCAATTTTGTTCCTCTTTTTTGTTTTATATAAAAACGCTCTTACCTTTGAATTTAAAAATCAGAAATGCAGGAAATATTAAAAGAAATAAAAAATCTTTACAGGCAAACTTTTAATGAAGATTTTGATATTGCTGGAAAATTGCCTGTTTCAGGCTCAGCAAGAATCTATTACAGATTGAAAAATGAAAATCGCTCAGTATTAGCCGCATACAATAAAGACAAAAAAGAAAACCTTGCTTTTACGGAGTTTTCAAAAATTTTCAGAGAAAAAGGAATAAATGTTCCCCGAATATTTTCTGAAAATTTGAGCCAAAATATTTATTTGCTTGAGGATTTAGGAGATAATACATTATTTGAAGCAATAAAAAAAGAAGGTTATTTTTCGGAAAATATTGTTGAAATTTATAAAAAAACACTTGAGCAACTTACCGAATTACAGATTTCAGCAGGCAATAATATTGATTATTCTCTTTGTTATCCGCGCAATGCTTTTGATAAACAGTCAATAATGTGGGACTTAAACTATTTTAAATATAATTTTTTAAAATTTACGGATGTATTATTTGATGAGCAACTTCTTGAAGATGATTTTAACACCTTAACAGATTATTTGCTTGGTACCGATTGTAATTATTTTCTTTTCAGAGATTTTCAGTCGCGAAATATTATGCTGAAAGATGACCGTGTGTATTTTGTTGATTATCAAGGAGGAAGAAAAGGTGCTTTGCAGTATGATATTGCATCGTTACTATATGATGCAAAGGCAGGAATTCCTGAAAAAATAAAAACAGAACTGTTGAATTATTACATAAACTGTGTTCAAAAGTATATCAAAATTGACCGCAATGAATTTATTGAATATTTCTATGCTTATGCCCTGATAAGGGTTTTGCAGGCATTCGGTGCTTACGGGTTCAGAGGACTTTATGAGAAAAAACAACATTTTATCGACAGTATAAAACCGGGATTGAAAAATTTATCAGATATTGCAGAAAAGGCAAGAATAACAAATAAATTACCTGAACTAAGAAAAGTTATAAATATGCTTTCGAAGTCCGATAAACTGAAAAATATAACGGATAAAAATAAGCTTACCGTTACGATTAAGAGTTTTTCGTATAAAAGAGGAATCCCTTACGATAATACGGGAAACGGAGGCGGCTTTGTGTTTGACTGCAGATTTATAAATAATCCGGGAAGAATTGAAAAATATAGAAATATGTGCGGAAAGGATAAGCCTGTTATTGATTTTCTGGAAAAAGAAAAAGATACGAGTATCTTTTCAGATGCCGTAAAAAAAATACTTTCTGCTGCCGTAAATAATTATATTTCAAGAGATTTTAAAAATCTGTCCGTGAGTTTCGGTTGCACCGGAGGTCAACACCGGTCAGTTTATTTTGCTGAAAAAATAACTGAATTTTTAACCGAAAATTTTGACATTAACATTAACTTAATTCATACGGAAGGTTTTTAATTCGTTTAAATTTAACACAATTTAAAACGGTATGCTTAAAGCAATAAATTCAGGGACAAAGGTATTTGTTCCGTCAAGCAAATAAGAAAACCTGCCGCCTATTTCAACAGGTTCAGATAAACGGAAAAGATACATTTGTAAATACAGTTCCAACCCGGCTGACTGATAATTTGCCGTATCATCATATCCGAGAACGTTTAAGTGTGAATAATCATAAAACATATTACCCCTTATGCGTTTAAAATAGGCAAAAGGACCTATGTTAAAATCCGGGTACCAAACAGGAAATTCATAATTAGCACTGAAAGAAAAATATTTACTGAAAGCTCTGAAATCATATCCTCTTGCAAAAGATTGAGAAGTATTGAACCAGTAATAGTTGTAGTTATCAAAATCTTTTCGCTGCTGTTCATAACCTGCTTTTAAATTAATTGAGTGATGCCTTAAAAATCCCGGAAGATAAAACGATGATAATAATGAAAATTGATTTCCGTAAATGTTTGTATTAAAAGGAGTATGCTGATAGCCGGCATATAGAAAATATCCGAATTCAGGATTTATATCTTGTGTAGCCGTATGCCTGAACGAATACAAATACCCGGAATATGATAATGTTGAAAAATTACCGTCTCCGGACTCGCTCAAATATCTGTAATCTTTATCTTTTCTTTGTATAAAAGAATACGAAGACTGTAATTTTGCTCCTCTGTAGTATATACCCGAACTAAAATTAAACGGGACGGAAACTTTAGATGTTGCCGTATATTCTTCCCATCTGTCGTTGCCTGCGTCTCCGTAATTAAGACTTCTTTCTGCCCACCTTCCCGAAAACGAAAATTCAGGGTAATATCTTTTGAAAATCATACTCATCTCAGAACTGAATGTTTGCTCGTTAATATTATACCTTCCTCCGACAGAGCCGAAAACGGTATTCATA
>JALSMF010000376.1 GCA_026987795.1 Bacteroidales bacterium | reverse complement strand
TTCATAATATTCGCAGAATAAATTTCAAAAGCAACTTCGGGTTTGTAATTTAAAATACCGTCAGGAGTCAATTCATCGGGCGGTGTTGTGTAAACACCCCAGCTGTGGATATTTACGGCATCTTTTAATCTGTTGTATTTCTTAATTTTATATTCTTTTTCAGGAATAATTTTCGGACTTAAAACATTTTTACCCTGTTCTTGTTTTTGTATTATATCTGCAATGTTAGTTCCCGTGTATTTAACATTCTCAATCGGTTTCCAGTTGTTTACCTCAAGAATCATTTCGGCAACGTCATATCCTTTATCAGAATAATCAATAAACAACATTTTATTGCCTCTTATTTTAGGATTATAAGCTCCGTATTTTCTTGATGTTATCTGATATCTTTTTCCGGAATTAATATTTATCGCATAAATATTGCCTATGCCGCTGTAAGGTGAATTATAAATAATATGGTTTTTATAGAAAACAGGACGTCCAACATTTTCGTAAGAACGTTTAGTTATGTTTTTTACGGTTTGTGTTTCCGTATCAAAAATACTTATAACGGTTCCTTCTTCATTGCTTTTTGTAAATACTATTTTCCTGTTTTCATTATCCCACGACGGCGTCCTGAAAAAGTCGTTATTTTCGGCTTTATGTCTTAAAATTTCTTTGCCGGTTTCGGCATCAAGAATAACCAATGCACATTGCATATATTCGTTATATTCTGTTGCAGCAATTCTTTTTCCGTCGGGAGAAATTGCGGGTGCAAATAATTTTTGTTTTATCGTAAGTCGTTTCTCTGTTTGTTTAGCAATATCAAAAATAATAATATCCGAATAACTCCTCAGCTGCCAGCGTAAATCAGGATAAGTTCTTGCCCATACAGCTTTGTTTTTAGCAAAAGAAACCAAACCTGCATCAGTTGCTTTTATTTTATATTCTTTTCCTTCTGCATCAATCATATAGAAGCTTGTTATATCGCTTCTCATACTGCTTTTTTTAACTAAGATATGATTATCGTTAATGAAATTCGGCTCAGTATATTTTGTCCAGGATTTTTTATTTGTTTTGTTAATGATTTTTACTTCTGTCTCTTTTATTTCAGTAATATTTTTTGTCCATACAGAGTCGTAATAATTCATAGCTTCATCATAGAGTTTCTTTTCGGTTAATCCTGTATGTTTTTTTAGTGCAACAGAAAAAGCGTAAGGCCAAAAAGAATATTTAGAAGATGATTCCAGTGTTCTGTCCCATATGTCGGCACCGTATTTTATTCTGGCATAAGATGTCAGCAACCAGCCTAAATTATAATGTCCGGGATAAAAAGTTTTATATGAGCGGAATTTGGCTTTATCATATTTTATTTTTATGTCGTTTGTTAAGATAGCTCTTATGCCCATATCAAACTGCGGTATCCTGCCTCTGCCGATATTTGACAGTCCGGTTTCCGTACAAATAGCATCACCTTCAAAATACCAGTAAGGGTAGGAGTATTGCCCCATCAAAACTCCTGTTTGCCCGAACAGAATACTCATTAATTTTGTGAAATACATATTACTTTTAGCATACTGAACAGCGTGCCTGAATTCATGCGAACCGAGAGTATAAAACCAGTCTTCGTTTGTGAGGTCAGAAGCATATTGAGATGGTGTAATATACCAAGCCGACCTCCAAGGTCTCAAGCCTACAAATCCGTTGGAAACAGTTGATTGATTATACAGCAGCAGAGGTATTTTTCGCGGAGCGGCATTAAGTGTTTTGCTTTCAAGAGTATATAAAAAATCTATCAAGTCAGCTGTTTTTTTTGCCTGTTTTTCAAGTCCTTCCGGGAAAACAACTCTTAAGTGTTCGGCATCAATTTCTTTCCACTTTAAAGAACTCGGATTTTGTTGTGATAATCCGTTATATGCAATTGACAGAATAAAAATAAACAGGTATAATCGTTTCATATAATTTATATTTTTTAACGTTCAAACATAAATTATTTTTTCTGAAATAAAAAATACTTATTGAGTATTATATGAAACGCATTTTTTTGAAAAAATTAATAATAGTTTATTCAATTTGCACGGTATTAAACCTCCATCCTTTATCCGTTTTATATTTTTTACCTATAAAAAATACCGTAGTTCCGATTGCGGTTACGGGAATAGCGATTATATTTCCTAAAATACCTATTATTACCATAAAAATACCGCCTAAATCATCTGCCTGAAATCCTTTTATTATTAGATACACACTTAGAGAAGATGTGAAAATTCCGGCAGTTCCGACAATACCCCCTGAAATTTGAGTTGCTCTGAGATTTACGGCTATTTTATCTGTTTTATTAATATCGAATACTCCTTGCGATGTATGTATTTTATTAGGGCTTATACTGTCAATCCAAACTTTATATTTCTGACCTTCAGACCAAACTCTTATTTTCCTTCCCGGCTTTATATATTTTATTTTTTCCCCTTTTGAGATTTCTAAAGCTGTTCCCGATAAATTGGTTTGCGAAAATAAAATTTCGGAACCCGGGGAAGTAATAAAAATTAAAATGAGTAATGTTTTAAAAGTAAATGTTGCTTTCATATGCGTGAAGTTTTAAATTTTATGCAATATATAACAAAAATATATATTGATAAACGTATTTTAACTTGTTTCTGAAAAAAAACTTTGTAATTTTATCTTTTGCAAGATTATTGTAACAAAAAATAATAAGTTTCGTATCATATTAAAATAAAGCATTTTATTTATTAAAAAATGAGCAGAGTAATTTCAATAAGTAACCACAAAGGCGGTGTCGGAAAAACAACAAGTGTTGTGAATATAGGAGCGGGTTTGGCATATAAAGGACGAAAAGTTTTATTGATAGATTTAGATCCTCAGGCAAATCTTACAATAAGTATGGGAGTTTCGGAAAGCGAACATTCCCTTTATGATGCCTTTACTAACGAACAAAATTTGCAGCCGGTAAACGTAAAGAAAAATCTTGATATTATACCGTCTTCATCAGAACTTGCAGCTGCCGAAATAGAGCTAAATACCGAAACTAATCAGGAAAGTAATATTGCAAAACTCATAGAACCTCTTAGGAATAATTACGATTATATTATAATTGACTGTCCTCCGTCTCTCGGATTACTGACACTAAATGCTTTCGCTGCTTCAGATGAAGTCATAATCCCGATACAGCCTCACTTTCTTGCCGTAAAAGGATTGGCAAAAATTATAGAAGTTGTAAACAATATAAAATTAAACATAAACAAGAAGGTTGAGATAAGTGCCGTTTTTGCCGTAATGTATGATAAAAGAAAAATACTGCATAAAGATGTGCTTGATACAATAATAATGTATTTTGATGACAGGGTTTTAAATACAAAAGTAAGAGAAAATATTGCTCTGGCTGAAGCTCCTGCAACGGGGCAGGATATATTTGAGTACGCACCCGAAAGTAACGGTGCTTTTGATTACAGAAGAATTGTGAATGAAATTATTGAAATGGAGGATAAATTCGGGAATAAATCCGAATAGTTTTTATACTTTTGAAGATATTTTGAGAATTTTATATAAAAATGGCAAAAAAAAGCTTTAAAAGCGGTCTTGATAATTTGCTTGCTTCCGCAGGAATAAAGAAAAAGAATATTCCTGTTGAAGAGCCCGTCAAAAAAGATGAAAAAGAACAAAAAAAACTTACAGATGAGGAAAAGCATTGGCTGCAGATAAAAGCAGAACGTTTAGAGGAAGAACTGTTTCTTTGGCGAACGGGTAAGCTTTCAGTTGACGAATTTAACAAAAGCTTAAAAGAATACGGATTAAAATATAAATCCGAAACAAATGAAATCACTGAAGAGTAAAAAAATCCTTTAAATTTCAGATAATATTATAAAACCGTGCCACGCTGCAGCGTGGCACTATTGCAGATACACAAAATGAAAAAATACAGTTTTAAAGATGATTATTCGGAAGGAGCACATCCTGAAATTCTCAGAATTTTAACGGAAACAAATTTGACCCAAACAACAGGTTACGGAGAAGATGTTTTTTCTGACAAAGCAAGAGAATTAATAAAAAAGTATACGAAAAATCAGGAGGCAGATATTCACTTCGTAACCGGCGGAACTCAGGCAAATCTTATCGCAATATCTTCAATATTGAAACCGCATCACTCCGTGATTGCTGCCGAAACAGCACATATCGAAGTTCACGAAGCCGGTGCCGTAGAATCAACCGGGCATAAAATTAATACGATTAAAACTAAAGACGGAAAACTCAATCCCGGTTTAATTCAGAAAGTTCTTGATAATCATATTGATGAGCACATGGTAAAACCTAAGATGGTATTTATCTCAAATTCAACGGAAACAGGTCTCATATATTCACTGAATGAACTGAAAGAATTATCCGGTTTTTGCAAAAATAATAATTTGTATCTTTATATTGACGGTGCAAGATTAGCATCGGCTTTAACTTCCGAAAAAAATGATTTAAGCCTGAAAGATATATCCGAGTTAACAGATATCTTTTACATAGGAGGAACAAAAAACGGAGCTTTGCTCGGTGAAGCAATAGTAATAAACAACAACCGATTAAAAGAGGATTTCAGGTTTTATATGAAACAAAAAGGTGCTTTGTTAGCAAAAGGAAGGCTGATAGGAATCCAATTTACGGCTTTGTTTAATAATGGCTTGTATTTTGAACTTGCGAAACACGCTAACGAATCGGCAAAAAAAATAGCGGAAGCATTAAAAAAGAAAGGGTATGAATTTATGACAGAACCTGTTACAAATCAAATTTTTCCGATTTTACCGAATAAACTTATTGAAAAATTACACAAAAAATACGATTTTTACGTTTGGTCTGAAGTTGATGACGAAAAATCTGTTGTAAGAATAATTTGTTCGTGGGCAACAAATGAAAAATACATAAATGCGTTTATTGATGAAATAGACTGAAAAAGTGGTTCTTAACACCTCTGAAATAAATAAAAAAGCAATAATTTCGGCGATAATTTCAGCAATTTTGATTATTGCATATATCCGGATACTTCCTCCCGAATTATTTAATGCACCCGTAAGCACTGTTATTAAAGATAAAAACGGAGAATTACTCGGTGCTCACATTGCCGATGACGGTCAATATCGTTTTCCTGAACCCGACAGTATTCCTTATAAATTTGAAAAGGCAATAATAACGTTTGAAGATAAGAGATTTTATTATCATCCGGGCTTTGATTTATTGAGCTTGTTTCGTGCAGCAAAACAAAATATTAAAGCAGGAAAAGTTGTAAGCGGCGGAAGCACTATAACTATGCAGGTTATACGACTTTCCCGAAAGGATAAAAAAAGAACCGCAGCAGAAAAGATAAAAGAAATTATATTGGCAACACGTTTGGAATTGTCTTTTTCGAAACAGGAAATTTTGAAAATGTATGCTGCTTACGCACCTTTCGGCGGAAATGTAGTAGGTATAGATGCTGCTGCTTGGCGATGGTTCGGTACAAGCGTTGATAAACTATCTTGGGCACAGGCGGCAACTTTAGCTGTTTTACCTAATTCTCCGGCTCTTATTCATCCCGGCAGAAACAGAGATGTTTTAAAGAAGAAACGTAACGGTTTATTAAAGAAACTATTTAAAAGAGGGATAATTGACAAAGAAACTTATGTATTGGCAATTGACGAAGACGTTCCCGAAATACCGAAAAAATTTCCGAATACGGCATATCATCTTATGATGCGTATCTATAAGGAAAAATCCGGAGTAACCCAAACAACCGCAGATGCAGACATTCAGAAAAAAGTAAACGAAACAGTAAAAAAACATTATGTTCGTTTATCCGGAAACAGGATTAATAATGTTGCCGTCTTGGTTGTTGATGTTCAGACAGGTGCAGTTGTCGCTTATGTCGGAAATTATTCAGGAAACTCGAAAGGT